>JARXKO010000093.1 GCA_030271595.1 Pseudomonadota bacterium
CCATGTCGGCCTCGCTCGAATAGTCGAGGTTGACCTGGATTGTGCAGGTCCGCAGCATCATGTCGAGCCCCATGCTGCCGACCCGCGGCATATGGCTGAGCATGATCTTGTAGCGCCCCTTGGGCATGATTGGCAGCTCGTCGCGGCGCTTGTCAGGCCACATGCCAAGGCCAAGGAAGCCTTTGCCGGTCTTGGCACCGATCGCCTTGACCTGATCGAGGTGACGCCCGGTTTCTGCGCAGGTCTGGTGGAGGTTTTCGAGCGGCGCGCCCGACAGTTCGAGCTGACCCGCAGGCTCAAGGCTGATTGCGCCATCGCTGCCCGACATCGCGATGACATTACCGCCCTCGACCACCGGCTCCCAGCCGTATTCGGTCATCGCCATCAACAGGTCGCGAATCCCGCCTTTTTCGTCGTAGGACGGGGCATGGTGATCGCCTGTGCAATAGACCAGTTTCTCGTGCTCGGTGCCGATGCGCCAGGCTTCCGGCGGCTTTTCGCCCTTGATCATCGGCGCCAGCAACTGCTCGCGGCTCTCGATCACAGGATCGTTGCGATTCGAAACTTGTCGTGTGCTCATGGCGGGGAGTTAGTGGGAACTCCGCCGGTGCGCTACCGAAAAAATGGAGACTCCCCCTCTGGGGGAGGTGGCAGCGCGAAGCGCTGACGGAGGGGGAATGTTGCGTGGTTTGGGACAGTCCCCTCCGACCCGCCTGCGGTGGCCCACCTCCCCCAGAGGGGGAGACTCTAAATCACCAGTCGCCGCAGGTCCCCATCCACAATGCACAGCCAGCGATTGCTGCAGTCTCCCCGCGCAGCACGCGCGGGCCGAGCGTGATTGGATGGGCTTGCGGCAAGGCGCGGATCGCGACGCGTTCAGCCTCGTCAAACCCGCCTTCGGGGCCCGTCAGAAGCGCGGCGGGCCCGGAAAATGCTGCAAATTGCTGCGCAGCATTTTTCCCACCATTTTCGTCTGCGAAGTACAGCGCGCGAGCGTCGGACCAGCCTTTGACGAGCGCATCGAGCTTCACCGGCGCCAGCAATTCCGGCAGCGCGGTGCGCGCGCATTGCTCGGCCGCCTCGATCAAAACGCTGCGCGCGCGCTCAAGGTTGAGCTTGTCCGCCACGCAGCGCCGGGTCAGCACCGGCTGGATGGTTCTCACGCCCAGTTCGCAAGCCTTCTCCAGCACCAGATCGAAGCGGTCCTTCTTGAGCAGCGCCGCGCACAGCGTGAAATCGGGCACCTGCTCGCGCGGGCGTAACAATGCCTCGGCGAGGAGCGATACCGAGCGTTTGTCCGCCGCCACAACCCGCGCCGCCCATTCGCCGGTGATGTCGTCGCACAATACAACTGGATCGCCTTCGCCGACGCGCATCACCCGGGCGAGGTAATGCGCTTGGGATCCTTCAATCGTCAGGTTCACGCCAGCCGCAACCTTCTGCCCAACAAACAGGCGCGGGGCGCTCTTGGGCGGCCAGGCGGGGGTGGCGGGCATAGCCGTCTGATAGTCGAGGTGGGGGGAGCCGTCACCCCTGGAGCGCGGGGAGATCACGGTTGATTAACGATTGTCCGCAACCGGGTCGGAAGCAGACGTCAGAGGTCGCGGGACTTTCTTCGCCATCGAGATGGCGAGGCGCACATGCGGCGGTCAATCCAGCGCGGCGATATCCGCCACTGTAAGGTTATACCGGGCAATCAGATCGGTTATGTCATCGATCCGGGCCATTTCGCCGTCGTCGCGCATGATCGAGCAGATCACCGCAGCCTCGCCCGCGCCAGCGCGGCGCGTCAGTTCGATTGCGGCTTCGAGCGCGGCGGGGCGCTCCGCGATCCCGCCCGGCGCGGCGATCAGCGGGAAGACGTGGCCGGGTGAAACCAGATCGTCGCCGCTGGATCCCTCCGCCATCGCCACGGCGATGGTACGTGCCCGGTCGGCCGCGGAGATTCCGGTCGACACTCCCTCACGCGCCTCGATCGAACGGCCGTGCGGGCGGCCCGACTGGCGCGCTGCACCGGGGTTTATCAACCCGATGCCGAGCCGCATCGCATGTGCCGGGGTCAGCGCGAGGCAGATCAGCCCGCGGCCATGCGTCGCCATGAAGTTGATCGCGGCGGCATCGGCATATTTGGCCGCCATCGCGAAATCGATGTCGCCGCCGCGCAGCCGGTCCCCGGTCAGCACCACGATCTTGCCCGCCGCAATGGCGGCCAGCGCTGCTTCGAGCTCGCCGCTCATTGCCCCACCTTGGCGAACGCCGCAGCGCCGCGCCGGACCTGGGCTCCGACCAGCTCGAGCTGCATCCGCGCCCGGTCTTCCAGGCATTCGCCGTCGGGCGAGAACAGCCCTTGGTAGGTTCGGATCGTTGCCCCCATCGGGGTCGGCCAGCCGCGCAGCGCGTGGACGATCGAACGCAGCGTCTGCAAGGTGCTGTTGGTTGCCTGATCGCCGTAAGCCGTGGCAATCAGCCCGACCGCGCGGCCATCGAGATAGGGCCGCTCGTCGCGTGCCAGTTCTTCAAGGTAATCGAGCGCGTTCTTGACCAGCCCCGAAATAGTTCCGTGATAGCCCGGCGCGGCGATCAGCAAGCCATCGGCGCGGCGCACCGCCTCGACCAACTCGGCCCCGTCAGCCAGGGTGTGACCCTCACCGCGATAATGCGGCAGCGCGGCCAGATACGGTCCCCCGAACACTTGCACCTCTGCGCCGTCCTTGCCCGCTTCGGCGGCGGCAAGCCGCAGCGCCTGTTCGGTGGTACTGGCGGGATTAACGGTGCCGCCGATGGCAACGATGCGGATGGACACTCAGGTCTCCTTCGTCAAAATATCAGCGGGCCATGTTGCAGTTGGGGCAGCACATGGCGAGCGAACAGGTCAGCCTCGGCGGCGTGCGGATAGCCCGAAAGGATAAACGCCTCGATCCCCTCGGCCTGATATGCGCGCAGCTTCTTGAGCACCTGATCGGGATCGCCGACGATTGCCGAGCCGCAGCCCGACCGCGCCCGGCCAACGCCGGTCCACAGGCTTTCCTCGACGAAGCCGTCACCTCCCGCCGCGCCGCGCAGTTCGGCCTGCCGCTGAACCCCGTAGTTCTGCGCATCCAGCGATTTCTCGCGAATCGCGCGGCCGATCTCGTCATCGAGCTTCGAAACCAGACGGTCGGCATAGGCGCGTGCCTCATCCTCGTTCTCGCGCACGATCACGTGGACGCGGTAGCCGAATTTGAGGGTGCGGCCATAGTTCGCGGCGCGCGCGGTCATGTCGGCGATGGTTTCGCGGACCTTGTCCATCGTGTCGGGCCACATCAGGTACACGTCGCAGCCTTCCGCAGCGCACTCGCGGGCTTCGTGGCTGAGCCCGCCGAAATAGAATGCCGGGGGCTGGCCCGACAGCGTGGTGATCCGCGGCGGGTCGAGCTCCATTTGCCAGAACTCGCCGTGGTGATCGAGGTGCTGGCCAGAAAGCAGCGTCTTGATGATCTTGATGGCCTCGGTCGTGCGGGCATAGCGCGGGCCGCTGGCGATCTTTTCGCCGGGCATGTCCGACGAGATAATGTTGACGTTGAGGCGCCCGCCGGTGCCCGCTGCATCGGGTCCGAGGATGCGGTCTAGCGTGGCGATCCGCCGCGCCAGCTGCGGCGGCCAGTCCTCGCCGATGCGGGTCGCCCAGAGCAGCTTCATGCGCCGCAGGAACGGCGCGATCGCGGCCGCGAAGACCGTGGTGTCAAGCCCCAGCGCATAGCCCGAAGGCAGCAGGATATTGTCAAACCCGCCTTCCTCGGCGGTCAGCGCGATATTGCGGCAATGCTCCCAGCTCGATTGCAGACGCGGATCGGGCTGACCGAGAAATTCGTAATCGTCGTCGCACAGCGCGGAAAACCAGGCGACTTCGCACTGCTGGGTCGAGCCAAGATTAGTCATGGCAGGTTCTCCCCGCGTGCGGCGACCAGCACCGCGTACCAGTCCTCCCGGTTCCAGCGGACCGATAGCGCAGCCGCGCCTTCGGCAATCCGCGCTGGGTTTTGCGAGCCGATGATTGGGACGATTCCGGCCGGGTGCGCCATCAGCCAGCTGTAGGCGGCGACGGTGCGCGATACTCCGGCGCGCTCTGCCGCTGCGTCGAGCGCCGCGGCAACCGCGAGCGGACGTTCGCCAGCGGGGCTCGCCAGCCGCCCGCCGCTCAGCGGCGACCAGGCCAAGGGAGTGAGCCCCAGCTGCATCGCCTGATCGAGCTCGCCATTCTCGAAGCACTCAATCCGCAGCGGCGAAATCTCGGGCTGGGTGCTGACCAGCTTTTGCCCGAGAAAGTGATTGAGCGCGGCGATCTGGGCCGGGGTGAAGTTCGATACGCCCAGCGCGCGGACCTTGCCCGCCGCAACTGCGGCATCGAGCGTGCGCGCCACTTCCTGCGGATGCGCAAGAATGTCGGGACGGTGGATCTGCCACAGGTCGATCATGTCCGTGCCAAGCCGCCTTAGCGAGGCATCGATCGCACTGTTCAGGTAATCGCTGCTCTGGTCGTATGGCAGCGGCGGCATGATCCCGCCTTTGGTTGCCAGCACCATGCGGGCGCGCAGGCCCGGCTCGCTGGCCAGCACCTGTCCCAGCAGCGCCTCGGCATCGCCGAACCCGTTTGTGCCATCGAAGCCATAGATGTCGGCGGTGTCGAGCAGCGTGATTTCGGCATCGAGCGCGGCGTGGACCAGCTTGGCGGCCTCGGCAGCCGAGCGTCCGCCGTCCGCCAGGCGCCACATCCCCCAGGCTATCGGCGAAATCGCGATGCCGCTTGACCCCAGGGTCCGAGTGGCGGGAACGGCGGGTAACTGGCTCATAAGTTAAATCCTGGCTGGCGGCGCGAGTGAGGCGCGCTCGATTAGAGTGTGCGGCAAGCGGCGGTGGCTGATCCCGCCGCCGGCGATCAAGAGTTCGGCCGCAGTGCGGGCAAGCTCCGCCATCGGCTGATGGATCGTGGTCAAGGGCGGCCAGACAGTGCGGGCGAGCGTCGTATCGTCGAACCCGGCGACTGACAGCTCACCCGGCAGATCGATGTTGCGATCGTGCGCCACCGCCAGCACCCCGGCTGCCATATCATCGTTCGAGGCGAAGATCGCAGTGGGGCGCTGCGCCAGATCGAGCAAGTGGTTGGCGCCGCGTACCCCGCTTTCGAAATCGAATTCGCCATCGCAGACCAGCGCGGGATCGAAGCCGATCCCGACCCGGTCGAGCGCGCGGCAATAGCCCGCGAGCCGGTCCATCGAACCCATGTGGTTGGGATGCCCCTTGATGAAGCCGATCCGCCGGTGCCCAAGGTTGATGATATGCGTGGTCATGTCATCGGCGGCCTGGGCATCGTCCATGTAGACCGAGCTGGTCAGCGCATGATTGGTCCCCGGCGAAATCCGCACGAACGGAATGTCCATCGCTTCAAGCGCCCGCAGCACCGGATCGCAATCGGTTACCGGGGAGGACAGGATAATCCCGTCGACATGGGTTTCGGAAACCAGCCCGCGGACCTGATCCCCCACCAGCGGATCGGCGACATCGACCGGCTGGGCGAGCAGGCGGATGCCTTTCTCCTTGCACACTTCCCAGCACCCGGTCTGGATCTGGAACATGTAGTAGGGGCTGTGATTGTCATAGATCAGCGCGACCTGACCCGATTTGGCGCCTGACAGAATGCGCGCGGCGATGCTCGGCTTGAAATCGAGCGCCTTCATCGCCGCGTCGACCCGGGCCTTGGTATCGGCGCTGACGTAAGGGTGCCCGTTGAGCACGCGGCTGACGGTCTTGACCGCCACCCCGGCGCGCGCGGCGACGTCGCGGATGTTGGCGCGCTCGCTCATGCCGCGAGCGCTGCGGGAAGCCCGGCGAACACGTCGGAGAACCGGCTGGTTGGCGCAACAAACACCGGTGGCTCGCCGATCGGTGCGGAAACCGTGTGAGTGCCGGGCTGATAGATCTTGCCCGACCACAGGTGTCGCCACGGCATGTCGCCGGGAAGCACCACTTGCCGCGATGTCGCGCCTTCTTCGATCACCGGGGCCACCACCATGTCGGCACCGTAGAGGAACTGATCGTGCACCGTCCAGAGCGTGGAATCGTCGGGGTAATGCAGGAACAACGGACGCTGCGC
>JARXKO010000094.1 GCA_030271595.1 Pseudomonadota bacterium
GGCGCTCGCGCTCGGCGTCGCGGACCTTCTGGAAGATGACCTGCTTGGCGGCCTGGGCGGCGATCCGGCCGAATTCGATCGGCGGCAGGGGATCGACGATGAAGTCGCCGATGGCGGCGCCCTTCTGAAGCTTTTGCGCGCCTTTCAAGTCGACTTGCTTGAAATGATCCTCGGGCTCCTCGACCACTTCGAGCACCCGCCACAGTCGCAGGTCGCCGGTTTCCTGGTCGAGCTTGGCGCGGATATCGTTCTCGGCGCCATAGCGGGACCGCGCGGCGCGCTGGATCGCGTCCTCCATCGCTTCGATGACAATCGCCTTGTCGATCAACTTTTCGCGCGCGACGGCGTCCGCGATGGCCAGCAGCTCGGCCTTGTTGGCGCTTGGCGGAGCGGTGGTTGGGGCTTCACTGGCCATGGTCTTCAGTCCTCTGGGGTTTCGTCGATGGAATCGGCGCCGTCGGTATCGAGCGGCGCGGTGGCGGCGATCAGTCGATCGGTCAAGACCAGCTTGGCCGAAGCAATTGCGGAAAAGGGAATGTGGCGATCGCCTTTCGAACCGGTAATCCGGATCGTGGAATCCTCGACCCCGGCAATGTCACCGGTGACCTGGCGGGCGCCGTCGACCTCTTCGGCGAGCTTGAGGCGCGCTTCGTGGCCCTGCCAGTCGGAAAAGTCCTTGAGCCGGGTCAGCGGCCGGTCGATGCCCGGCGACGACACCTCGAGGCGATAACCACCCTCGATCGGGTCCTTGCCGTCCGCTTCGAGGGCGTCGAAAATCTCGCTCAACCGCCGCGACAAGGCTTCGCAGTCGGCGATTCCGAGCTGGCGCGTCTCGGGCCGCTCGGCCATCACCTGCAACGTCGGGTCGGTCGCGCCGCCGATCATCGCCACGCGCACCAGCTCGAAGCCAAGGGCCTTGGCCTCGGGCTCGATCAGACGGTTGAGTGCGGCAATATCGGTCATTCAGGCCTTTGCGATGCATAAAATCTCTCTCGGACCGGCCCCGGAAGGAACCAGCCTCAGCATCAATGACGATGTCGAGAGAAGCCCGATATAGGCTCGCGGCGGGGCGAGCGCAACAAGCAAGACGCTAGCGGCCGAGTGCCCGGTTTTCGGCGCGGATGCGGACGGTGAGGAGGATCGCGTTGAGGATGCTGAACACAAGCGCGACCTGCCACAGCCCGAACACCAAGGGCAAAAGCGCAATTTCCGCGATCACCACCAGATAATTGGGGTGATTGACGAAGCGGTAGGGCCCGCGCCGGACCAAGGCCTCGCCCGGGACAATGATGATCCGCGTCGTCCAGCGCTTGCCGAGCGACTGCACCGTCCAGATGCGCGCCACTTCGACCACCCCGAATACGGCGAGCAACGGCAGCGACACCGGCCGTCCCGGAGCGAGCCACCATAAGGCGCCAAGCCAGGCGATGTGAAGCGCGACGATCGCCGGATAATGGCCCGGCGCGACTTCATGCCCGCCGGCCGCGATCAGCCGCCTGGTGTTGGCGCTGGCGATGGGCAATTCGGCGAGGCGCGACAAGGTCACCAGGCCGAGGATCCAATAAGTGAGGGTCACGCTGCCTCGAGCAGCAGGCCCGAACAGGTGAAGCCGGGGCCAAAGGCGGTCATCATGGTCCGTTTGGGCAGCCCCTGGGTGATCAGCCGGTCGAGCACGAACAACACCGTCGGGGCGCTCATATTGCCATAGTCGCGGAGCACCTCGCGCTCGAGGTTGAGCTCGCCCTGCGGCAGCTGGAGGGCGGTTTCGATGGCGTCGATCACCTTGACCCCGCCGGGGTGGCAGCAGAGGCGGTCGATGTCGCTTCTGGCAATGCCGAGTTTGGCGCACATCTCGTCGACCGCCTGGGCAAGCTCGGCCTCGATGAACGGCGGGATGGCGCGGTCGAACACCACGCCAAGCCCCGGGTCCTCGACCCGCCAGCCCATGATGCCAAGCGTGTCGGGCCATAGTTTCTCGGCCGAGCCGGTGATGCCGGCGAGCCCGCCATCGCCGGCGCGGACCACTGCGGCGGCGGCGCCGTCGCCGAACAGGGCGGTGGCGACGATCGCCGCCGGGTCCTCGCTGTCGAGGCGGATCGAGATCGAGCAGGTCTCGACCGTGACGAACAGCCAGTTGCTGCCGGGTTCGGCGGCGGCGAGACGGCCGGCAAGCGCCAGCCCGCTGACCCCGCCGGCGCAACCAAGCCCGAACACCGGCACCCGGCGAATATCGCCGCGAAGGCCGATTTTCGGACCAACCCGGGCCTCCAGGCTCGGCGTTGCGATGCCAGTGGTCGAGACCGTGATAACGCCGTCGATGTCGCCCGGCTCCAGCCCGGCCTTGGCGATCGCCGCGACTGCGGCTTCCTCGAACAGGTTTTCGGCGGCGGCGAGATAGACCCGGTTGCGTTCGGCCCAGCCGTGCGACTGCTCGTACCAGTCGAGCGGCGCAACCAGGTGGCGGGTGGCGATGTCGGCATTGTCGAACACGCTCGACAGGCGGTTGAACAAAGCCGGACGCTTGAACGCGCGGCGGCCGATTTCCTTCGCCTCGTCCTGCTTGAGCACGAATGGCGGAACCGCGGTGGCAAGCGAGAGTAAATGACTATCGGGCATCGGCGACCTTCCACTAGGTGCATCTAAGGCAAGCATGCCCGGGAAGCTACGAGGTGAGGAGCAATGTGGATGTCGCGCGGAGTAATGCAAGTCGCGGGGTTGCTGATGATCGCCGCCTGCTCGGCGCCGGGCGCGACCAGCGCGGCCAAGGACGCGCCGTTCAAGATTGCCGAGGTCGCCAGCTTCAGCACGCCGTGGGCGATGGACTTCCTGCCTGGGAGCGGAGTCCCGCTGACCAATGCCGCATTGGTCTCGGAACGTGACGGCAGATTGTGGCTGGTCGACGTACGCAATGGCAACAAGCAGGGGGTTGGGGGTGTGCCGCGCGTCCATGTCGCGGGGCAGGGCGGGCTTGGCGATGTCGTCGCCGACCCCGATTTCGCCGGCAACAGGCGCGTCTACCTGACCTTCGACGAGGCCGGGCCCAACGGCACCAGCGGCGCCGCGCTCGGCTATGGCACGCTTGAACTCGGCGAAGGCCAGCCGCGCCTGACCGGGTTCAGGATTATCTGGCGCCAGCAGCCCAAGGTCCAGGGCGACGGCCATTTCTCCCACCGAATCGCCTTCGGGCCCGATGGTTTGCTTTATCTGACGTCGGGAGAGCGGCAGAAATTTGAGCCGGCGCAGGACTTCGACGGCAATCTCGGTAAGGTCCTGCGCCTGACCAAAGAGGGCGCTCCGGCACCGGGCAACCCCTTCGCCGCGCGCGGCGGTGTCGCGGCCCAATTCTGGACTATCGGCCACCGCAACCTGCTCGGCCTCGCCTTTGCCCCCGACGGCCGGCTGTGGGAGACCGAGATGGGACCAAAGGGCGGCGACGAGCTCAACCTAATCGTCGCGGGCAAGAATTACGGGTGGCCGCGCGCCTCCAACGGCAGCAATTACGACGGCAGCGACATCCCTGACCACAAGCCGGGCGATGGCTATGAACCGCCGAAGCTGTGGTGGAACCCGTCGATTTCACCCGCCGGGCTGCTGATCTACACCGGCGATCTGTTCAAGGGCTGGAAGGGCGACGCGATTATCCCGGCATTGTCGGGCGAGGCGCTGATCCGGGTCGTCATCAACGGCGACCAGGCGCGCAAGGCCGACCAGTGGGACATGGGGGAACGGATTCGCGCCGCCGACCAGGGGCCGGACGGCGCGATCTATCTGCTCGAGGATGGCGGGCGCCTGCTCCGGCTGACGCCCCGCATCAAGCCTTAGCCCTGCGGCTGCGGGATCCGGCGGAGGTACGGCTTCACCGTCTCCCAGCCGTTCGGATATTTGACCTTGGCGTCTTCATCGCTGACCGAGGGCGGGATGATGACATCGTCGCCCGGGCGCCAGTTGACCGGCGTGGCGACGGTATATTTGTCGCTCAGCTGGATTGAATCGAGCAGGCGCAAAACCTCGTCGAAATTGCGCCCGTTGGACATTGGGTAGAGCAGCATGGCGCGAATCTTCTTGTCCGGGCCGACGATGTAGACGGTGCGCACGGTGGCGTTATTGGCAGCGGTCCGGCCTTCGCTGTCGGTGCCGGCATCGGCGGGGAGCATGTTGTAGAGCTTGCTGACGTTGAGGTCGCTGTCACCGATCATCGGGAAATCGACCGCGTGCCCACTGACGTCCTTGATGTCGGCCAACCACCTTTCGTGGTCGCCGATCTTGTCGACGCTGAGCCCGATGACCTTGGTGTTGCGCTTGGCGAAGTCGCCCTTGAGCCGGGCCACTTCGCCAAGCTCGGTGGTGCATACCGGGGTGTAATCCTTGGGATGCGAGAACAGGATCGCGTAGCTGTCGCCGATCCAGTCGTGAAAGCTGATCTTTCCCTTGGTGGTTTCAGCGGTGAAATCGGGCGCGATGCTGCCGATCGATAGGGTCATGCTGGTCTCCTCTGTGTCATGATTGGGCCGGCACGAAGCCGGGGTCGATTGGGGGTTGCGGCTCGAGCCAAGCCGGCACCGGCAAGTCCTTGGAGCGCAGGAATTCGGGGTTGAACAGGCGCGACTGGTAGCGCGTGCCGGGGTCGCACAACATGGTGACGATGGTGTGACCGGGGCCGAGGTCCTTCGCCAGGCGGATTGCGCCGGCGACGTTGACGCCCGACGATTGGCCGAGATTGAGACCCTCCTCGGCCAGCAACGCGAACGTGATGTCGACGCTCTCCCGGTCGGGGATGAAGTAGCTGTGGCTGGGGGTGAAGCCGTCGAGGTTGGCGGTGATCCGGCCCTGGCCGATGCCTTCGGTGATCGAGCTGCCTTCGGCCTTCAATTCACCGGTCGTGTAATAAGAATACAGCGCCGCGCCGGGCACATCGGCGAGGGCGATGGCGACATCCGGATTGCGTTCGCGCAGCGCCATCGCCGTCCCGGCGAGCGTCCCGCCAGTCCCGACCGCGCTGACGAAACCATCGACCTTGCCATCGGTCTGGGTCCAGATCTCGGGGCCGGTGGTGCGGACATGGGCATCGCGGTTGGCGACATTGTCGAACTGGTTGGCGAAGACCGCGCCATGCGGCAGCTCGCGCGCCAGCCGCTCGGCCAGCCGCCCGGCGATCTTCACGTAATTATTGGGGTTCTTGTACGGGACCGCCGGCACCTCGACCAATTGCGCGCCAAGCAAGCGCAGCGTGTCCTTCTTCTCCTGGCTCTGGGTGTCGGGGATGACGATCACGGTCTTGAGGCCAAGCGCGTCGGCGACCATCGCGAGGCCGATCCCGGTATTGCCAGCGGTGCCATCGACCACGGTTCCGCCGCGCTCGATCTGGCGCTTGGCCAGCGCGTCCTCGATGATCGCCAGCGCGGCGCGGTCCTTGACCGAGGCGCCGGGGTTCATGAATTCGGCCTTGCCGAGGATCGTGCACCCGGTTTCCTCCGACGCCCGCCGAAGCTTGATCAGCGGCGTGTTGCCGATCGCGGCGAGGACATCGGGGTAGAAAGGCATGGCGCCTAGCTAGGTGCGCCGCGCCGAAAGGCAAGGGGCGGTTGCGCGGCTCAGCGGCGGCGATACTGCAGCGCATAAGCGCGGCGACCCTCGCGCAGCGCTTTTTGTTCGTAGCGTGTCGCCGGCCAGCCGCTCGGCCGCTCGAGGAAATCGCGCGGCGTTTCGGCGAGCCACTCGAACTGCGGGTAGTGCCGCTGCATGATCATCAGCGCCCAAGTCAGATACGTCGGATCGTCGGTCGCGATGCGCAGCTCGGCGCCGGGCTTCAACTTGGCCGCGAACAGGTCGACCGGTCCGTCATTGACCATCCGCCGCTTGGAATGGCGCGCCTTGGGCCACGGATCGGGGTGGAGCAGATAGAGGAAGCTCAAGGCGCCGTCGGGCACGCGGTCGAGCACGTCCAGGGCGTCGCCGCGCCACAGCCGGACATTGGCGAGATGCTGGTCGCGGACATGGCCGAGCGCGGTCGCGACCCCGTTGAGGAACGGCTCGCAGCCGATGAAGCCGTGGTCGGGGAGCAGATCGGCGCGATAGGC
>JARXKO010000095.1:0-4427 GCA_030271595.1 Pseudomonadota bacterium
TAAATGGGCCCGGAACCGCTTACCCTCCCCCCCCGGTAGCGCTTCCGGGCCCCTCATTTTTTCAAACTTCGGAAATATCGCGTGGTGCTGACGCAGCCCGGGAGGCGCGCCAGTGGGTCAGCCGGATGACGAGGATCGCCAGTTCATAGAGCGAGTAGAGTGGCACCAGCAGCAACAGCATCGACACCGCGTCAGGCGGGGTTAGCACCGCCGCCGCCGCCCCGCACGCGACGATCGCGTAGCGCCGTGACTGGGTCAGTTGGGCGAGGCTGACGATTCCAGCGCGCTCGAGGATCATCAGCAGCACCGGGGTCAGGAACGCGACCCCGAAGCCGAACAGAAAACGAGTGACGAAATTGAGGTAATTGCCGATCGCCGGAAGCGCTTCCTGCTCGACCCCGCCGACATTGCCCTTGAAGCCGAGCAGGAACTTCAATGCCCACGGCATGGCGAGGAAATAGGCGAAGGCCGCGCCGGCGGCGAAAAAGAACGGAGTCATCAGGAGGAACGGCAGGAACGCCTTCTTCTCCTTGACGTAGAGGCCGGGTGCGACGAACCGCCACAATTGCGTCGCGAACACCGGGAACGCCAGCATCAGTGCGGCGAAGAAGGCCACTTTGACCTCGACGAAAAAGGCCTCGAAAATATCGGTGTAGATAAGCTTGCCCTGCCCCGCCTTGAGCAGCGGCTGGACGAGCACCGCGAAGATCGGCTTGGCGAAGGTCAGGCAGATGGAAAACGCCACCACCAACGTCGCAATCACCCACAACAAGCGCCGCCGAAGCTCGATCAGATGGTCGAGTAGCGGGGCCTTGCTATCGTCGATCTCGCTCACGGCAGCGGCCGCTCGCTCGGCGGCCGCGGATCATCGTCGACCGTCGGCTCGGTGCCGGGACCCGCGTCCGCTTCCGCGGCCGGCGCTATGGGCGTTTCACCAGCCGCTGGCGGATCGGGATATTGGGCGTCGGGCGGGTGAGCGGCCATGATCCGCTCATTGTCGGCACGCCACTTGCGCTCCATTTCCTCGAGTTCGGCCTCGCGCATCACATTTTCGATGCCGGCGGTGAAATGGCGGGCATAACCGCGCACCTTGCCGACCCAGCGGCCGACCTTGAGCATCACCACCGGCAAGTCCTTGGGCCCGATGAACAGCAGGGCCAGCACCGCGACGATCAGCAGCTCGGTGGAATCGACGCCGAACATCGGCGTTCCGCCCGGGCGCTGCTAAAGCGGTTTGTCGTCGGCGGGCGGAGCCGGCGGCGGGGTCGCTGGGGCGACCGGATCGGCCGGCCGGGCAGTGACGTCGATCGGTTGCTGAAGCGGCGGCTGGGGCTGCTGCGGAGGCAAGGACTTGGTCTTGTCGTCCTCGTCGGCAAGGCCTTGCTTGAAGCTCTTCAACCCCTTGGCGACGTCGCCCATCATGTTTGAAAAACGGCTGCCGCCGAACAGCAGCAGCAGCAGTACCGCAAGGATAATCCAGTGAATCAGGCTGAACCCGCCCATCGACTCTAACTCCGCAAATAAAAGGCTCGAAGTCCCCCTTAGTCCTCCTCGGCCTCGCTTTCCAGTTGCAGCTGACCAAGCGATTCCATCACGCTTTCATCGAGCGGGTCGAGGAGGCCCGCGGCCTTGAGGTCGTCGATCCCGGGCAGATCGCGGCGCGAGCCCAATCCGAAATGGCCGAGGAAGTCCTGGGTTGTCGCATAGAGCAGCGGCCGCCCGGGCCCTTCGCGCCGCCCGGCGGGACGGACCCAGCCGGCGTCCATCAGCACGTCCAGCGTACCTTTGGAGATCTGCACCCCGCGAATGGCCTCGATCTCGGCCCTGCTGACCGGCTCGTGATAGGCGATGATCGCCAGCGTTTCGGTCGCCGCGCGCGACAGCCGCCGTGTTTCCTCGCGAGTCCGGCGCAGCAAATGGGCGAGGTCCGGCGCGGTCTGGAAATGCCACCGCCCGCCGCGCTCGACGATCTCGATCCCGCGCCCGGCATAGGTTTGGGCAAGTCCGGCAAGCGCGCCCGCGACATCGCCTTCGCCGACATGCTCGGCGATCTGCTCGGGCGTCAGCGGCTCGGCGGAGGCGAACAAGGTCGCTTCGACCGAGCGCGTGAATTCGTCTCTCATGCAGCGCTCCGCAGCAACAGCTGGCCGAACGGCTGCTCCTGGGCCAGGTCGACCCGCCCCTGGCGGGCGAGCTCGAGGATCGCGACGAAGCTCGAGGCCAACGCCGAACGGCGATATTGCGGATCCTGGCTCGCCGGGAGGAAACTTTCCAGCCGCGTCCAGTCGAGCGCCGAGCCGATCATCCGGCTGACCCGCTCGATCGCTTCGTCGAGGGTCATGACCGCGCGGGGATGGACGACGTGCATCGCCGGCGCGGTCCGCGCCTTGACCGCTCCATAAGCCGCGAACAGGTCGAAATCGCGCACTTGCCAGTGCGCTTTGCGGGTTTGCCTGAGGCCCTCGGGCGAACCGCGCAGGAAGACGTCGCGGCCGATGCGATCGCGGCCGAGCAAACGCGCCCCGGCTTCACGCATGGCATCGAGCCGCAGCAGCCGCATTTGCAGGCGAAGCGCAATTTCCTCGGGACTGGGGTCGGCCTCGGGGTCCCGGGGCAGCAGCAGGCACGATTTGAGATAGGCAAGCCACGCCGCCATGACGAGATAATCGGCGGCAATCTCGAGCTTGAGCGCGCGCGCACCGGCGAGATAAGCGAGATATTGTTCGACCAATGCGAGAATCGAGATTTGCGTCAGGTCGACCTTTTGCGAGCGGGCGAGGTTGAGCAGCAGGTCGAGCGGCCCCTCCCACCCGTCGAGGTTGAGCGTGAGCTCGTCCGACTGGCGCAGCGGCCGTTCGTCGAAGTCGGAGTCGAAGTCCATGGCCAAGCCTAGGCCAGCGCCAGCAGCTCGTCACGCTTGGCGATTGCGGCGGCGAAATCGATCCCGTCGGTTTCGGGATTGACGCTGGCCATCGCCCGCTGGAGCCGCTCGACGCCCGCCGCGCTCATCGCCGGGACCGCCTTGGCGACCGCGACCATCTCTTCCATCTTGCCCGAGCAATGGAGCGCGACATCGCAGCCGGCCGCGACCACCCCCGCCGCGCGCTCGCCGAAATCGCCGCGCAGCGCTTCCATGCCAATGTCGTCGCTCATGAGCCAGCCGTCGAACCCGATCCGTCCGCGGATGATGTCGCGGATGACGGTCGGCGACAGGCTCGCCGGCCGCTCGTCGTCCCACGCCTCATAGACGACGTGCGCGGTCATCCCCATCGGCGCCCAATTGAGGCGCTCGAACGGCTCGAGGTCGAGGTTGAGCTCCTCTCCGCCCGCACCGACGACCGGCAGTTCCTTGTGGCTGTCGACCAGCGCCCGGCCGTGACCCGGCATATGCTTGATCACCCCCACCACCCCTGCCGAAGCGAGCCCGTCGAGCACCGCCCGGCCGAGCGCAGCGACCTGCATCGGTTCCTCGCCCAAGGCGCGGTCGCCGATGATGTCGGTCGCGCCTGGCTGGCGAACGTCGAGCAACGGCAGGCAATCGACATTGACCCCCGCCTGGCGCAGCATCAGCGCCAGCGCACGGGCGTTCGAGCGCACCGCCTCGATCGCCGACGACGGCGCCAGACGATAGAGCAAGGCGAACTTTTCCGCCGCCGGAAAATCGGGCCAATTGGGCTGGCGCATGCGCGCTACCCGCCCGCCCTCCTGATCGATCAGCACCGGCAAATCATCGCGCGCGGTCAGATCGCGCAGTGCATCGGTCAGCGCCAGGACCTGCGCCGGGTCGCCGCAATTGCGCTTGAACAGGATGAAGGCCGCGGGATCGGCATCGCGGAAGAAAGCGCGCTCGGCGGCGCTCAGCGTCATTCCCTCAAGACCGTAGATCGCTGCCTGCATCACTCCGGCCTTATTGCGCGACGAAGCAGCTTTCGCCGGCCGCTTTCAATATCTGGCACGCGGCCTTGGCCTCGTCTGGCGAGGCGCCGGACGCGCGCAGCCGGATCCCGCCCGGGAACGGCACCACCATCTTGGTCATTGCCGCCACCGCTGGAAAGCGGCTCGACAGCGCGGTCCAGGCGCGTTCGGCCTGGGCCTGGTTCCGAAATGCGCCGAGTTGAACCACGCTGCCGTTTCCGCCACTCGTCTTGGGCGGTTCGGGCGCGGCTGGCGGCGCGGCCGTTTTCCCTGCACCGGGCGGCACGGGCGCAACTTTGGGCGCGGTCTGGACCGGGGCTTCCGGAGCATGGCCGAGGTCGAGCTGGGAATCGGGATCCTCGCCCGCGCTGGTCTCGAACGCGGTTTGGCTGTCGGCGGCGACGTCGAGTCCCCCGGGATCGGCCGGCTTGACCTTATACGGTCCGGCCGGCGCCTCGATCAGCTCGGGCGGTCCGCTGACCTCGGAATCGCGGCGGCCGAGCCAGAAGAAG
>JARXKO010000095.1:4527-6069 GCA_030271595.1 Pseudomonadota bacterium
GATCAGCTCGGGCGGTCCGCTGACCTCGGAATCGCGGCGGCCGAGCCAGAAGAAGGTCGCGGCAACGATCAGCGCCGCCGCGATCACCACCATCAGTGCGGCCAGCATCTTGCGTGCCGACAGCCCGCGCGGCTCGTCCTCGTTTTCGACCGCTTGCAGCCACGGCAGCTGGCCATCGTCATAGCCTGAGCGATGATCGGTCATGTCGCGGCCTTGGCCAGTCCGACGACGACACAGCTTTGGCCGATGACCCGCATCCGCTGGCACAAGACTTCCGAATGCGCCTGCGAGGTAGTGCCCATTTGCAGGCGAAAATAGGTGCGGCCGTCGCGCAGCGAGGCGAGTGGCACCACGACAGTCGGGATGCGCTTCATGCCTGGATATACCCGAACCACGGCGCGCCAGCCGCGCTTGGCCTGGCTGGACGAGGCAAAGGTGCCGATCCGGACCATCCGGCCCGATGCTCCGGCGCTGGTCAGCGCCGGCCAATATTGCAGCTGAGGCGAGTGCGGCACCGGCTCGGGCCTTGCTGCAGCGGTAACCCGGCGCCTCGGAACCCCCTGCCGCCGGGTGACCGCTCGGCCATTGCGTACCACCGGCCGGGCAGCGGCGCGTGGCGGCTGCGGCTCGGCGATGTCGCGCGCTTCGGGGGTGATCGGCACTTTCTGTTCGGCGATCGCCGGCTCGGCCTCGGGCAAGGCCACAGTCGTCGCCGGGCGCGGTCCGGCAGGGACCCGTGCCACCGGCGCATCAAATTCGTGGCCGGGTGCGGTGCGCGTTCCCAGCCAGAAGGAAATTCCGGCCACCAGCAGCAATGCCGGAACCGCCCAGCGCCACAGTCCGGACCAGGCAATATTCGGCGTTCTGTGCGGCTCATCCTCGAGCCACGGCAGCCGGTCGATCGCCGCCGCCGCGCGGCTGTCGCTCATGATCAGCGCATCTCCTCGGTCGCGGTCACGCCCATCAGGTCGAGGCCGCTGCGGATAACCTGCCCGATGCCGAGCGCCAATTCCAGCCGAGCGCGAGAAAGTTGGGGATTGTTTTCAACCAGGAAGCGCCGCCCGGGATCGTCATTGCCGCGGTTCCACAAGGCATGGAATTCGGCCGCCAGGTCGTAGAGGTAAAAGGCGATGCGGTGGGGCTCGTGAGCGATTGCAGCGCTTTCGACGCTCCGCGGATATTGAGCGGCGAAGCGGACCAGCGCCAGTTCCTCGCCATCGAGCAGCGACAAATCGGGCTTGCTCGACAAATCGACCCCAGTATGGGCGGCCTTGCGCATCAGCGATCTGATCCGCGCATGGGCATATTGGACGTAGAACACGGGATTGTCCTTCGACGCCTCGACCACCTTGGAAAAATCGAAATCGAGCATCGAATCGGTGCGCTTGGTCAGCATGATGAAACGGACCACGTCCTTGCCGACTTCCTTGACCACTTCGGCGAGCGTGATGAAATCGCCCGCGCGCTTACTCATCTTTACGGGTTCGCCGGCGCGGAACAGGCGCACCATCTGGACCAGCTTGACGTCGAGATCGACGCGGC
>JARXKO010000096.1 GCA_030271595.1 Pseudomonadota bacterium
GCCGGGGTCGAGCCGCGGATCATGGGCATCGGCCCGGCTCCGGCCAGCGAAAAATTGCTCAAGCGGCTTGGCCTCGGCATCGCCGACATCGACATCGTCGAGATCAACGAGGCCTTCGCCGCCCAGGGCCTCCAGGTCCTGCGCATGCTCGGGCTCGCCGACGATTCCGCGCACGTCAATCCCAATGGCGGCGCAATCGCGCTTGGTCACCCGCTCGGCATGTCGGGCGCGCGGCTCGCGCTGACCGCGACCGAGGAGCTCCAGCGCAGTGGCGGCCGCCGCGCTTTGTGCACCATGTGCATCGGCGTCGGCCAGGGCATCGCGCTCGCCCTCGAACGGGTGTAACGTCAGTGCCGTGAGTGGCACCACCCTCCTCGACGAGCAGGCGATACTGGCTTTGCTCGACACCGTCCCGGACCCCGAAATTCCGGTCCTCAGCATCACCGACCTCGGGATTGTGCGCGGGTTCAGGCGGGACCCGCCGCGAGTCCTGGTAAGCCCGACGTACTCGGGCTGCCCGGCGACGGTGGCGATCGAATACGCAATCCGCGCCACGCTCGATGCGGCGGGCTTTGATGACGTGCTGGTCGAACGTCAGCTGTTCCCGCCGTGGACCACCGAATGGATCAGCGAGCGCGGCCGCCAGCGGCTCAAGGACTATGGCATTGCTCCGCCAACCGTCGCGGCGACCGCAGAATGCCCGCAATGCGGCTCGCTTGATACCGAAGAGGTAAGCCGCTTCGGCGCCACGCCGTGCAAGGCGCAATGGCGGTGCAAATCCTGCCTCGAGCCGTTCGATCGCTTCAAATGCCATTGATCTTCGAGGCTTAAGGCGAATCCGCTTGAGGATTGTCGCGCCGACGGCGTAATGACTTGGCCGGTTTGAGCCAGTGGAGCGAAGCGTGACGGTGATGGCGGACGAACTGACCGAAATTGACCGTGCTTTTGCCGGCAATCGCTTGCTCGCGACCTTCGCCCATGAAACGCGCGGGCTGATCGAGCCCCACGGCACCTTGCTCATCCTGTCTCCGGGCGAGGTCGTGCTTAACCGCGGCGACCAGGTCAAATCGACCATCTTCCCGATCGGTGAAACGATGATTTCGATGGGCGTGGAGCTGACCGGCGGGCGCTCGATCGAAGTGGCCTCGATCGGCCGCGAAGGTGCGGTCGGCGGGATCATCAGCTGCGGCCACGCCCCCGCCTTTTCGCGCGCCGTGACCCTGGTTGGCGGGCCGGCGATGCGGATGCCGATGAAAGCGCTCGAACAGGCCAAGCGCGATTCAACCTTCATCGCCAACATCTTCTGCCGCTTTTCCGATTATCTGTTAGCCCAGGTCATGCAGTCGGTGGCGTGCAACGCCTATCATTCGATCCCGGAACGCGCCGCGCGCTGGCTGCTTCATGCCCAGGATCGCGCCGGCGACCGCATCGAACTGACCCAGGAAGCGTTCGCCGGATTGCTCGGGGTCCAGCGCACGACCGTCAATGCGGTCATCCGCTCGCTCCAGGACGAAGGGCTGATCGCGACCGGGCGCGGGGTCGTGCGGGTGGTCGACCGCGCCGGACTCAAGCACCGCGCGTGCGAATGCTATTCGCGGCTCGAGGACCATTTCGCCGAGGTCATCGGAACCAGCGGCTTCGGTCCCAAGGATTAATCGGCCAGCGCCCAGCCCAGCGTTTCGCCGGCGTGAAACGGCACGATGCCGTCAATTTCCGCCGGCACCGTGACCGCGCGGCGTTCCAACGTCACCGATTCGCTGTTGACCGGCAGCCCGTAGAACGCGGGCCCGTTCAACGAAGCAAAAGCCTCGAACCGGTCGAGCGCGCCATCTTCATCGAATGCCGCGGCATAGGATTCCAAGGCGAACGGAGCATTGAAAATCCCAGCGCAGCCGCAGCCGGATTCCTTGGCCTGCCGCGGATGCGGGGCGCTGTCGGTGCCGAGGAAATATTTGGCCGATCCCGAAATTGCCGCCGTGCGCACCGCCAGCCGATGCGCCTCGCGCTTGGCCACCGGCAGGCAGTACAGGTGCGGCCGCAAGCCGCCGGCGAACAAGTCGCCGCGGTTGAGGTGCAGGTGATGCGGAGTGATCGTCGCCGCGACATTGGTGCCGCTTGCCGCGACGAACTCCACGGCATCGGCGGTAGTGATATGCTCGAACACGATTTTGAGCGCCGGGAAATCGCGCAGCAGCGGCTCAAGCACGCGCTCGATGAACACCGCCTCGCGGTCGAAAATGTCGACCGCCGGGTCGGTCACTTCGCCATGCACACAAAGCACCATGCCGATGCGCTCCATGACCTCGAGCGCGGCATGGATGTGGCGCACGTCGGTAACGCCGGCGGCGCTGTTGGTGGTGGCATTTGCGGGGTAAAGCTTGGCGGCGACCCACGCGCCCTCGGCATGTCCGCGCTCGATCTCTGCGGGATCGGCAACGTCGGTCAAATAGCAGGTCATCAACGGGGTGAAGCCCGGCCCGGCGGCAGCGGTAATCCGCCGGCGATAGTCGGTGGCGGCGGCGACCGAGGTAATCGGAGTCCCGAGATTGGGCATGACGATCGCGCGGGCGAACTGCCGCGCGGTCAACGGAGCGACCGCTCGGAGCATGTCGCCGTCGCGCAAATGGACGTGCCAGTCGTCGGGACGGCGGATGGTGATGGTATCGGTCATTGTATCGCTCACTGGCGCTCCTTAGCTTGAGGCAATGGACGCCACCACCCTCACCGATCGCGCGATCGTCCGCCTCAGCGGCGATGGCGCCCGTGACTTCCTCCAGGGTTTGGTCACCAGCGACGTCGCCGGGCCGCTGCCGGTGTGGGCCGGATTGCTCACCCCGCAGGGCAAATGCATCGCCGATTTCATCATCTGGGACGACGATGGCGAGGATCTGCTGCTCGATTGCGAGGCCGCCGCCGCCGCGGGGCTGATCAAGCGCCTGTCGATCTACCGACTGCGCCGCCCGATCGGGATTGGTGTGGACGAAACGCTTGCCGCCCATTGGTCGCGCGACGGAGGAGAACAAGACGCCGACCCGCGACTCGCCGCGCTTGGCAAGCGCTGGCTCGGGCCGGCGAACGACCCCGCGCAAGGCTGGCTCGAACACCGCCTCCGCCTCGGCGTGTGCGAGGGCGCCGCCGAGCTTGGCGACCTGCTGTGGCTCGAGTGCAATGCCGCGGAGCTGAACGGGGTCAGCTTCACCAAAGGCTGCTTCGTCGGCCAGGAAAATACCGCTCGGATGAACTGGCGGGCCAAGGTCAACCGGCGGCTGATCGTGGTCGAGGGCGATGGCGGAGAGCGCGCCCGGGTCGCCTATCCCGAGCTCGGACTGGCGGTCGTCCATGCCCGGACCGACGCGATCCCGGACGGCGCGCTTATCCCCGACTGGCTTCAGCCTGCGATCACCGCATAGGCCCGCACCGCGAATGTCCCCATGCCCTTGATTTTGGGCGGAACCGCGGCGAAGCGGAAACCGCTGTCCGGGAGCGCGTCGAGATTGGTCATATGCTCGCAAATCGGAATCCCGGCGCCGAGCAAAATGGTGTGGACCGGCCGCGCCCGAACGCGGTTGTCGTCGATATTGTAGCTGTCGATCCCTACCAAAGCGGCGCCCTTGGCGGCCAACAGCTCGGCCGCGGCTTGGGTCAGGAACGGGTGGTCCTTCGCATAGCGATCGGTCCGCCAATGCTGGTCCCAGCCGGTCGCAACCAGCACCGCCTTGCCGCTCACGTCGATCCCGTCAAAGGCATCGGCGTCGGTCGCGATCCCGCCTTGCCACGGCCGGCGGATGACGATCCCCGGCAAATTGGCGAGTGACGTCAGGTCGAGCTGCGCCAGATCGGCGCCCGCGGCATAACGATGGAACGGCGCATCCAGATAGGTGCCGGTGTTGGCGACCATGTCGATGCGCCCGATGTGGAAGCTCGAGCCGTCGTCGTAATTGGCGGCCGAGCCCTCCCGCGTCCAGAAGTCGCAGATGTGCGGCCCCGGGAGCCCCTGGTACGTGATCATGCCGTCCTCGATCACATGGCTGAGGTCGATGATCCTCGGCTCTTCACGATGCGCCATGAGGCGATGACTCCAATCAGCAACCAGATCACGTTGAGCATGGTCGAAGGCAAAGCCCCATGCCACCAGCCGTTGACGATGAAGCCGGCGGCACCGGCGACATTCATCCCTTGATAGAGCAGGGACTGGCCCGTCAGCCGTCCGCTCGACAAGAACAGATAGGCGAGGAGGAGAAGCAGCGCCCCCGCCCAGCCGATGATCTCGACCCCAAGCGCAACCCCGCTCACGCCGCCGCGAGCTTGCGCAGAACGTACTGGAGGATCCCTCCCGAGCGGAAATATTCGAGCTCGGTGAAGGTATCGATGCGGCACCGGGCGATGACCTTGAACTCGCTTCCATCGGCGCGGGTGACATGAACCGTCACGTCCTGGCGCGGCTGGATGTCGCCGACTCCCTCGATGGTGAAGGTCTCGCTTCCATCGAGGTTGAAGCAGTCGGCATTCTCCCCCTCCTGGAACTGCAGCGGGAGCACGCCCATGCCGACCAGATTGGAACGGTGGATGCGCTCGAAGCTCTCGGCGATGACCGCTCGGACCCCAAGCAACATGGTCCCCTTGGCGGCCCAGTCGCGCGAACTGCCGGTGCCATATTCCTTACCGGCAAGGACGATCAGCGGGGTTCCGTCGGCCTCGTATCGCATGGCCGCGTCGTAGATTGGCAGGGTCTCGCCGGTCGGGGCGTAGCGGGTCATCCCGCCCTCGATCCCGTCGAGCATGCGGTTGCGGATGCGGATGTTGGCGAAGGTCCCGCGCATCATCACCTGGTGGTTGCCGCGGCGCGCGCCATAGCTGTTGAATTCAGGCCGGCTGACCTGATGCTCGACCAGATAGCGGCCAGCCGGGCTGTCGGGCTTGATCGCGCCAGCCGGCGAAATGTGGTCGGTGGTGATCGAATCGCCGAAAATCGCAAGCGGCCGGGCGCCGATGATGTCGGCCAGGGGCTTGGGCTGCATCGTCATGCCGGTGAAGTAGGGCGGGTTCTGGATATAGGTCGACGCCGCCGGCCAGCCATACGTGGCACCCCCGCTGATCTCGATCGCCCGCCACCGCTCGTCGCCGTGAAAGACGTCGGCATAGCGGCTCTTGAACATGTCGGAATGGACGTGGGCGTCGATCAGCGTGCGAATTTCGGCATTGGACGGCCAGATG
This sequence comes from Pseudomonadota bacterium, assembly GCA_030271595.1. Taxonomy (GTDB): domain Bacteria; phylum Pseudomonadota; class Alphaproteobacteria; order Sphingomonadales; family Sphingomonadaceae; genus Sphingomicrobium. The sequence continues at coordinate 5,215 of JARXKO010000096.1, forward strand.
TCCTTGAGAAACACCGGCTGGCCGTCGCGGCCGGTTCCGATCGGCTCCTTCAGCATGTCGGTGCGGACCGTGCCCTTCAAGGCGAAGGCGACGACGAGCGGCGGCGAGGCGAGGTAATTGGCGCGGCAATCGGGCGACACCCGGCCTTCGAAATTGCGGTTGCCGGACAAGACGCTGGCGGCGACCAAGTCCTTGTCGGCGATGGCCTTGCTGATCGGCTCGGCGAGCGGCCCGCTATTGCCGATGCAGGTGGTGCAGCCATAGCCGACGAGGTCGAAGCCGAGGTAATTGAGGTCTTCGTCGAGCCCGCTCGCTTTCAAATAATCGGTCACCACCTTGCTGCCCGGCGCCAGGCTGGTCTTGACCCACGGCTTGGTCTGCAGCCCCTTCTCCCGCGCCTTGCGCGCGACCAGTCCCGCGGCGATCAGCACCGACGGGTTCGACGTATTGGTGCAGCTGGTGATCGCGGCGATGACGACATCGCCATTGCCAAGGTCGTACTCCTCGCCCGCGACCGCCACCCGCGGATCGGACGCCTTGCGATAGACATGCTCGAGCTCGTGATTGAACTGGTCGTCGACGTCGCCCAGCAGGACCCGGTCCTGGGGCCGTTTCGGTCCGGCCAGAGACGGTTCGATCGAGGCCATGTCGAGCTCGAGCGTGTCGGTGAACAAGGGTTCGGGCGTGGCCTCGTCGCGCCACATGCCCTGGGCCTTGGCATACGCCTCGACCAAGGCGATGCGGTCGTCGTCGCGGCCGGTCAGCTTGAGATAGTCGATAGTCCTGCGGTCGATCGGGAAGAAGCCGCAGGTGGCGCCATATTCGGGCGCCATATTGGCGATGGTGGCGCGGTC
>JARXKO010000097.1 GCA_030271595.1 Pseudomonadota bacterium
ATCACCGGTTCGGGGGTGGCCCGCGGGACCAGCTTCCTCAAGGACAAGCTGGGCCAGGCGGTGTTCGCCCCGGGGGTGACGATCATCGACGATCCGTTGCGGCCGCGCGGTCTGCGCTCGCACCCGTTCGACGGCGAAGGGCTTCGGGTCGCCCGCCGCGAACTGGTCAGCGAGGGCCGGGTCAACCAATGGCTGGCCGAAAGCGCTTCGGCGCGCCAGCTCGGGATTGCTCCGACCGGCCATGCCGCGCGCGGCGCCAGCGGGGCGCCATCGGCCGGGCCAAGCAATATGTGGATCGAGCCGGGCCGGCGCAGCCGCGCCGAATTGCTCAGCGCTTTTCCCGAAGCGCTGCTGGTGATCGAGCTGATCGGTCAGGGCGTCAACGGCCTGACCGGCGATTACAGCCGCGGCGCGGTCGGCTTCATGGTCCGCGGCGGCGCAATCGCCGAGCCGGTGAGCGAGATCACCATCGCTTCCAACCTCAACGACATGTTCGCGACGCTCGAACCGGGCAGCGACCTTGAGTTCCGCCGCGGGATCGACGCGCCAACCATCCTGGTGCCGGAAATGACCGTCGCGGCCGCTTAGTGGCCGGCGCCCTCGATCGGCGCAATCCCAAGCCGGTGCAATTCGATCTTGATGCAATGGTCCATTACCACCTTCATCCCCGCCGCTTCGGCCCGGGCAGCGGCATCGGCGTCGATCACACCCAATTGCATCCACACGGCTTTGGCTCCGGCGAGGATTGCCTGATCGACCGCTTCGCCAATCGCGCCTGGGCGGCGAAAGATATCGACGATGTCGATCGGCACGCCGATCTGCGACAAATCGCGCCACACGAATTCGCCGTTCAAATGCTCCCCGGTGATAGTGGGGTTGACCGGAAGGACCCGGTACCCGTGGTCCTGCAGCGCGCGCATCACCCCGTAAGACGGCCGGTTGGGACGATCCGACGCGCCGACAACCGCGATTACCCGCGCCGCCGTCAGCAGTTCGGCGATATCCTTGTCCTTCGTCAGTGGCATGGCCGTTCCTTTCTGCCCGGGACAATGCGTCAGCGGCGAACTTTCTCCAGGTTCGACCGCGCGGACGGTGAGCGCCAGCCGGTCATCGCCGCGCCATAAGATGCGCCGCAGCGCTTGCCACTGTTTTTCGGCTGCTAGGCTTCCTATACAGGGCGGGATGACAATTTTTCACGGGTGGGGCGGCCAGGTCCGCCGCCTCTTCGCAATCTCCAAGGGTCCGTGGGGCTCCAACGACCAGGGCGGCGATCCGCCCGAGCCGCCGGCCGATGGCGGCAAGGCTCCGGGACCGTGGGGCGAGCCTGGCCGCAAGCCGCGGCGGAGCACGATCATCACCCCGGCTGCAGGCGGCTCGATGATCGAGGAAATGTTGCGCCGCGGGCGTGGACGTTTTGGCGGTGGCGGTGGCGGCGATGGCGGCGGCCGCCGCTCGGGCCCGGATCGCTCGCTGGTCCTGTGGGCGCTCGCCGGTTTCCTCTTGCTGTGGCTGGTATTCACCACCGTTCATTCGATTTCGCCGGGGCAGCGCGGGGTCGTCAGCCGTTTCGGCCGCTACAGCTATACCCTCGGGCCCGGCGTCGGCCTGACCCTGCCTTCGCCGATCGACCGGGTAAAGAAGATCGACGTCGAAAACATTCGTAGTGTCGATCTCGGCTCGCAGGGCTCGAACGACCTCATGATCACCGGCGACCAGAATTTGCTCGATATCGCCTATTCGGTGCGCTGGAACATCCGCACCCCCGAACTCTATCTCTACGAACTGGCCGAGCCCGACGAGACCATCCGCGAAGTCGCCGAAAGCGCGATGCGCTCGGTCATCAGCCGGGTTTCGCTCAACGACGCCATGGGCGACCGCCGCGCCGATATCGAAAATCAGGTCGCCGAGACGATGCAGCGAATCCTCGATTCCTACCACACCGGGGTTCAGGTCCAGGGCATCGCGATCAAACAGGCCGACCCGCCCGACGAGGTCAATGACGCGTTCAAGCAGGTGACCGCTGCCCAGCAGGACGCCCAGACCTATATCAACAACGCCAACGCCTATGCCCTCCAGCTGGGACAGAAAGCGCAAGGCGAAGCCACCGCCTTCGACAAGGTCTACGCCCAGTACAAGCTGGCGCCCGAGGTCACCCGCCGCCGGATGTATTATGAAACGATGGAGCAGGTGCTGTCGAAGGTCGACAAGACCATTGTCGAGGCGCCCGGAGTGGTCCCGTACCTGCCGCTTCCGCAGGTGCAGAAATCGCGCGGTGGCGGCCAATGACCGATTTCATCCGCCGCCGGCCGATGATTGCCGGATTTCTCGCCTTCCTCTTCGTGTTCGTCGTTCTCGGCGCCTTCCCGATCGTGCCCGAAACCAAGCAGGCGGTGGTCGTCCGCTTCGGCAAGCCGGTGCGGATCCTCAATCGCTACGAACCGGGCAAGCCGATCGGTGCCCCTGGCGCGGGCATCAGCTGGCGCCTGCCGTTCGCCGATGAGGTGGTGTGGATCGACAAGCGCGTGCTCGATCTCGACATGCAGCCCCAGCAGGTGCTGTCGATCGACCAGCGCCGGCTGGAAGTCGATGCTTTCGCCCGGTATCGCATCGTCGACCCGCTGTTGATGTACATCCGCGCCCGCTCCGAACTGCAGCTCAACGATCAGCTGCGCCCGATCCTCGGCTCCGAAGTCCGCAACGAGCTCGGCAAGCGCACGTTTGCAGCGCTTCTGACCCCCGAGCGGCAGGGGGTGATGAACAATGTCCGCCTCTCGCTCAACAATATCGCCCACGAATATGGGGTCGAAATCCTCGACGTCCGGATCAAGCGCACCGATTTACCCGATGGCGCGCCCTTGAACGCCGCGTTCGGGCGGATGCGCACCGCGCGCGAGCAGGAAGCGCGATCGATCCGCGCGCAGGGTGCCAAGCAGGCCCAGATCATCCGTGCCGAGGCCGATGCCCAGGCTGCCCGGACCTATGCCGAAAGCTTTGGCAAGGACCCGCAATTCTACTCCTTCTACCGCGCCATGCAGGCCTATCTGACGACATTTGTCGGGGATGAGCAGAATCATCCCGCGCCGACGACCGTGATCCTGTCGCCGCAAAATGAATTTCTAAAGGAATTCACCGGGCGCCAGCCCTGAGCCTCAGATGTTCAATTATCGTTCATGGACGCGCGCCACTAACGGCTTGCGTCAAAGCAGATTAGGTGGAGTATCGATGAAGCCGAAGGAGTCCGGAAAAGTGCGCTACGCCTATGGGGTCGCAATGGCCTTGCTTCTGGGAGGAACCGCTTTCTCCCTCGCCACTGGTCAGGCTGGCGCCCAAGTTGCGCAAAACGCCCCTGCGACCATGGCGCCGCGGGCAGGCGCACCCATGTCATTCGCCGATCTGACCGCGCGGCTGCAGCCGGCAGTGGTCAACATCTCGACCAAGCAGCGGGTCCCGGTCAAAGCCCAGGCTGATCCGTTCGAGGATTTCTTCCGCCGCTTCGATCCCAACGGGCAGCAAGGCGGCGGCGTCAATAACGGTGGCGGCGGCAATGGCGCCGAGCCCCGCACCCGCGAGGCCGGCTCGCTCGGCTCGGGCTTCATCATCTCGCCCGACGGCTATGTCGTCACCAACAATCACTTGATCCAGGGCGCCAACGGCACCGGCACGGTCGACAGCGTCACCGTCATCACTTCGGACCGCAAGGAATATACGGCGCGAATCGTCGGACGCGACGAAACCTCCGACCTCGCCTTGCTCAAGATCGAGGGCGCCAATCTGCCTTATGTCCAATGGGGCGACAGCACCAAGGCGCGGGTCGGCGACTGGATCCTGGCCATCGGCAACCCCTACGGCCTGGGCGGGACGGTAACCGCCGGGATCATCTCGGCGCTCCACCGCGGGATCACCGGGGTCGGCGCCTACGATCGCTACATCCAGACCGACGCCAGCATCAACATGGGCAATTCGGGCGGCCCGATGTTCGATTTGAACGGCAATGTCATCGGCATCAATTCGGCATTGATCAGCCCGACCGGCGCCTCGGTCGGAATCGGTCTCGCAATCCCCGCCGAACTGGCCAAGCCGGTGATCGATTCGCTGCGCCGCGGCCAGCGCCCGCAACGCGGCTATCTTGGCGTCGGCCTCCAGCCATTGGACGACAATATCGCGCCGTCGCTCGGACTGCCCAAGGACATGGGTGAGATCGTGCGGTCGGTCGTCCCGAGCGGTCCCGCCGCCTCGGCCGGGCTTCAGCAGGGCGACGTCATCCTGCGCGTAAACGGCCAGAACGTCACCCCCGAAGAGACCGTCTCCTACCTCGTCGCCAATACCCAGGTCGGGTCGAAGGCGACGCTCGACATCATCCGCATGGGCAAGCGCCAGACGGTATCGGTAACGGTCGGCGAACGTCCGACCGAAGAGCAATTGGCGAAGCTCGGCGGCGGCGGCGCTACCACGCCCGATGGCGGCGATCAGAGCGCTGCAACGCCGCAGCGCGTGCTCGGCCTGTCGCTGACCCCGCTGACTCCGGAGATTGCCCACGGCGCCAATTTGCCCGCCGGGACCAGGGGGGTGATCGTCACCTCAGTCGATCCCAATAGCAATGCCGGCGAAGAAGGGCTGCAGCGCGGCGACCTCATCGTGTCGATCAACCAGCAGCCGGTGACCAGCCCGGCCCAGGTCGTGGCCACGGTCGATGCCGCCCGCCGCGCCGGCCGCTCCAGCGTGCTGCTCCTGGTCAAGCGCGGGACCGCACCGGAAACCTTCGTCGGGATCGACGTCACCCCGCACTAGGCCGCTGTCCCGCTGACCTCAGTCACCCGCACTGCGGGCTTGCGTCCCGGCCGCGGGTGCGCAAGGTGATTGGCGAGGGAGACTTTGAGCGAGCGATTCCGGCGTTTTCATCGGCGCATCGGCACTGTCAGCCAGCGTCGTGTGTCATCGCTATGACACGACAATCGGCGGCGGACGAGCTAAGCCTTGAACGGGGACTAGAGGGGTTACGGCTTTGGCAAGCGAAACATGTGCAGTCATCGAAGCGCTTGAGGACGAATGGAGCGCGGCCATGTGCTCCAAGGACATCGATCGGCTGCGCAGCCTGGTCCATCCCGATTTCGTGCTCATCGGCATGCGCTCGACCGGCCCGTTCATGATGCGCCGAGAGGAATGGCTCGACGCCATCCAGAAGCGCGACGTCGCCGCGATCGAGCTCGAGGTCAAGGATGCAGCGACATTCGACAACATGCTGGTGGGTACCGTCTTTGCCAAATGGCGGCTCAAATATCTCGGCCGTGAAATCCAGGATTGCGTCGTCCTGACCGACGTCTGGGTTCACGACGACGGCCGCTGGCAAGCGATCAGGCGTCATTCGACGCCGTCGCCGACCGGTGGCTGCGAGCAAGCGTAAAGGGGGAAATAATGGCGAGCGAAGCAGCAGCGGGAGCGGGCGAGAACATCAAGGAACTGACGCTTCGCGGGATCATCCTGGGTGCGCTCATCACCGTCGTGTTCACCGCCGCCAACGTCTATCTCGGGCTCAAGATCGGCTTGACCTTCGCGACCTCGATCCCGGCCGCGGTAATCTCGATGGCGGTGCTCAAGGCGTTCAGCGATTCGACCATCCAGGAAAATAACATCGTCCAGACCATCGCCTCTGCGGCGGGGACGTTGTCGGCGATCATCTTCGTCTTGCCGGGACTGGTGATGGTCGGCTGGTGGACCGGCTTTCCCTATTGGCTGAGCGTCGCGGTCATCGCCATCGGTGGCATCCTCGGCGTGATGTATTCGGTGCCGCTGCGGCGCGCGCTCGTGACCGGCACCGATCTGCCGTACCCCGAAGGCGTGGCGGCGGCTGAAGTGCTCAAGGTCGGCGCCGGGATCGGCGGTGCCGAGGAGAATAAGCGCGGCCTGA
>JARXKO010000098.1 GCA_030271595.1 Pseudomonadota bacterium
AGCACCGCGGCTGGTTCCAGTCGAGCCTGCTCGAAAGCTGCGGGACGCGCGGCCGGGCACCGTTCAACGCCATTCTCACCCACGGCTTCACCATGGATAGCAAGGGCATGAAGATGTCCAAGAGCCTCGGCAATACGGTCGATCCGCTCAAGATCATGGAAACCTATGGCGCGGACATCATCCGGCTGTGGGCGCTGTCGGTCGATTTCACCGAGGACCACCGTATCGGCGATGAGATTTTGAAGGGCGTTTCCGACCAGTATCGCAAGCTGCGCAACACCTTCCGCTATCTGCTCGGCGCACTCGACGGCTTCAACGACGAGGAGCGGCGCGACGATGTCGCGGCCTTTCCCGAACTCGAGCGCTACATGCTCTCGCTGCTCGCGAAGCTCGACCAGACCTTGCGCAACGCGGTCGACGATTTCGACTTCAATACCTACGTCCGGGCGCTGACCGACTTCTGCAACGAGGATCTGTCGGCCTTCTATTTCGATATCCGCAAGGACTGCCTGTATTGCGACGCGCCGGGGGATCCGAAGCGCCGCGCCTATCGCACCGTCCTCGACACCTTGTTCCACGCCCTGATCCGGTGGGCGGCGCCGGTGCTCGTGTTCACCGCCGAGGAAGTCTGGGGCACGCGTTACCCCGACGCGGGATCGGTGCATCTGCTGGAATGGCCAGAGTTGCCCGTGGCGAACGATGAAGCGCTGGAAACAAAATGGGCCAGTCTTCGCGCTACGCGGATGCTGGTTACCGAGGCGATCGAGCCGTTGCGGCGGGACAAGGTGATCGGATCGAGCCTCGAGGCGGAAATCACCTACGCGGGCGCCGCGGGCGATATCGATCTTGCCGAGCTGTTCATCGTCTCGTCAGTCGCTTCGGGCGACAGCCTCACGGTGGCCAAGACGAACAAACTCAAATGCGGGCGCTGCTGGCGGCACTTGCCCGAGGTCACGGAGGACGGCGCCTTGTGCGCGCGCTGCGAACAGGTGGTGAATGGCTGATCCGCGCGACCGTCATGCTGAACTTGTTTCAGCATCCATTGCGGAGTCCTCGGCGCGGATGGACGAATGGACCCTGAATCGAGTTCAGGGTGACGGGAGTGGGGGCATATGAAAACCCGCTCGTTCGGATTCATGGTCGCGGCTTTGGTGTTCGCGGTCGACCAGCTGACCAAGTGGATCGTCACCGGGCCATTGGCGCTGCGCCAGATCGGCGACCAGATCGTCCTGCTGCCGATCTTCAACCTGACGTACACCGAAAATCTGGGGATTTCGCTCGGTTTGCTGACCGCTTCGAGCGATGCCGCGCGGTGGCTGCTGGTGGCGGTGACTGCCGCCATCGCCCTCGGCGTTGCCTTCTGGATCGGGCGCGAGCGCAACCGCGTCGACCAGGCCGCGCTCGGCATGGTGCTCGGCGGTGCGCTCGGCAATATCCTCGATCGGGCGCGGCTCGGCTATGTCGTCGACTTCGCCGACCTCCATTTCGGCACGTTCCGCCCGTTTCTGGTCTTCAATGTCGGCGACGCGGCGATTAGCATTGCAGTCGTGGTCCTGTTGCTGCGCGCGTTTCTGACCCGTAAGGATGGCCCCAAGGAGACAATCGACCATGCGTAACGCACCGACCGCCCTCTTGCTCGTCGCCGCGGCGGCGGCAATCAGCGGCTGCGCCATCCTGCAGCCCAAGGCTTCTACCCCGGACGAATTCGCGGTGGCGCGCAACGCGCCGCTCATCATTCCGCCCGATTTCAGCCTCACCCCGCCGGTCGCCGGGACCGCCGGATTGTCGGCCGGCGACGCCCAGCAGCAGGCGATCGACGCCTTGTTCGGCGGTCCGGCCCCGCGCAGCGCCGCCGAAACCAGCCTGCTCGACGTCGCCGGGCGCGACATCGCGCAAATGGGCATCCGGTCGACCGTTCGCGATCCCGGAACGCGCATCGTCGACAAGGGCAACGCCACGATTGCAATCCTTCAAGCCCCGGTCGCGGACAGCAGCATCGCGTCCGCCCAGGCCGGCCAGTAGATTCCAGGAAAGATCACAGCCTCGATGTCCGAACACAATCTCTCGTCGCGACTGGTCGAAATCGAATCGATGCTCGACCGTTCGCGGCGGCGGTTCGACGAAGGCTCGAAGCTGATCGAGGAGGCGCACAAGCTGCTCGGCGAGGTTCAGCAGGACCTGCTTGGAAGCCCGCTGACGATTTCCGCCGAGGATAGCGAGGAAGCGGCCTCGAAATTGCTCGATTCGCTCAAGGCCAGCGGCGGGGAGATGCCCAAGACGATGTGCGGCGGGCGGCTTTCGGTCGACCAGATGCAGCGCCTGATCCGGATCGACGGTCATCCCATCGGCATCACCGAGATGGAATATCGGGTGCTCGAGCTGCTCGCGTATGCGCGCAACAATGTCGTCACCCGCCAGATGCTGCTCAAGCACCTCTACCGCCGCGCCGACGACCAGCCGCAGCCCAAGATCATCGACGTCTTCATCTCCAAACTGCGCAAGAAGTTGCGCAACGCCAGCGGCGGCGCCGAATTCGTCGAGACCATCCCCCAGCGGGGCTGGATCCTGCGCGACGTGGATGCGACCAGCGGCGCCTGATTTCAGGCCCGCGATTCACCTTTTCTTAGTCACGCCGGCCTTAGGCAATGGCGATGTTGCACCTCCAGCCGACTCCAGCGCCCGAAACCGAGCGCAAGCCCTATGCCGAAGCGGTGGCTCGACTGGCGAGCATCCGCCATGCCTTGCGGCTGGTCGATACCTTCGGCGCCGGCCCGTCGCCCGACCTGGAGTGCGGCGGCCGGATTGCAGCCGCCTGGGACGAAGCCGGGGAGGTTCGCCGCGGCCTCTTCGACCGCCGCTCATCGGCCACGGTCCAGGCGACCGCAGCCGGCCTCGAAGCGTTGATGATCGAGCATCGCGAGGGGCGCGAGCCCCATGCGGAGGCGAGTCGCGCGATGGTCGATCAAATCCGCCGCGAACTCGAGGAAGTCTCGCGCATCGTCCTGCGCTAAGCCGAGGCCGGCCCCAATTCCTTGGGGGTCGCCGGATCGACGCCCCATTCCGACCAGCTGCCGTCGTACAGCATGCCGCGATCGCCCCCGAGCCGGCGGGCGGCGAGGAGCAGGCTGTTGGCGGTCACCCCCGAGCCGCAGCTGGCGATGAACGGTTGCGTGGGGTCGATCCCGGCTTCAGCGAACAAGGCGCGCAACTCGCCGCTATCGCGGAACGTGCCGTCTGCGCGATAGAGCGCGCTCATCGGCAGGCAGCGCGCACCCGGGATATGACCCGGGGCGACGCTCGGTCGCGGGTCGGCCTCCTCGCCGCTGAAGCGAGCGCGGCTCCGGGCGTCAACCACCGGGGCATCGGCGCCGGCGAGCAGCATTGCCTTGGTCACCACTTCACCGCTGCGTTCGGCGGCCGGGAAGCGGCGTCCACGGCGCGGACTTGCATCGCCGCGTTCGACCGGCCGCCCCTCGGCAAGCCATTTGCCGAGCCCACCGTCGAGCACCGCGACCTGGTCGGCGCCGAAATGGCGCAGCATGAACCAGCCGCGCGCAGCAGTCCGGAGCGGGCTGTTGTCGTAGATGACGATACGCTCGTCGCGGCCGACCCCCAGCGCTTCCATCGCCGCTCCGAACTGATCGGCCGGGGGTAGCATGTGCGGTGCGGGATGGGTGCGGTCGGAAACCTCGCCCAGATCGAGAAAGCGGGCGCCGGGGATGTGCGCGGCGAGGAACTCAGCCTTGGCATCGCGCCCGGCGGAAGGAAGGAAGAGCGTGCAGTCGACCACCGCCAAATCGCTGGCGCCAAGCTCGCCGGCGAGCCATTCGGTTGAGACAAAATCGCCGTCCATCATCCTCTCCCGCGATAGGGGGCCACGCCCTGATCGGGCAGCCACAGCCCCTCGGGCGGCAGGCCGCTTTGCCAGAAGACGTCGATCGGCATCCCGCCGCGCGGGTACCAATAGCCGCCGATGCGCAGCCACAACGGCTTCATCTCAGCCGCCAGCCGCTGGCCGATGCCGACGGTCACGTCCTCGTGGAAGGCGCGATGATTGCGGAACGCGCCGAGGAACAGCTTGAGGCTTTTGGATTCGACGATGGTTGCGGCCGGCGCATAATCGATGACGAGGTGGGCGAAATCGGGTTGGCCGGTGACCGGGCACAATGAGGTGAACTCGGGCGCCGCGAAGCGCACCGCATAGAGCGAGCCCAAACGCGGGTTGGCGACATAATCAAGCCTGGCCTCGGCGGGCGAAGCGGGCAGCGCGCTCGCCTTGCCGAGTTGCGTCGTCTCCATCAGCGGATCGCGGCCTCATGCGGCGGGATCGTGCCATGCTCGTCCGGCCCCGCAGCAATCGCTGCCTCGCGCCGGGTGAAGATGTAGAGGCCGAGCGCCAGCGCGGTAAAGACGATCAGGCCGAGTGGGACGGCGAGCGGGTTGGCCGCCACCACCGCCAGCGGCGTGTCCTTGTTGGTCGCCGCGACGACCCCGGCAAACAGCACGCCGAACAGGCTCTCGCCAACGATCAAGCCGGTCGCCATCAGCACGCCGAGACGCTCGGCGAATTCGAAATTGGCCCGCCGCCGCGCCCATTTGTCGTAGAACCAGCCGAGCAGCGCACCGATCGGGATCAACAAGGTCAGCGCCATTGGCAAATATATGCCCATGCCGACCGCGAGCGGCGGCAGCGAGCCGCGCTTGGTTGCCTTGAGCGCTTCGTCGATGACCACCACGACAACCCCGATGAGCGCGCCGATGCCGATCAGGTTCCAGTCGAGGTTGCCTCCGAGGACGCCCTGCGCGATGGCCGAGATCAGCTGGGCCTGGGGTGCCGCCAGCGCGGTCACTTTGGCCCCCGGCACGCCCTGGAAGCCGAACGCATTGTTGAGCAGCTCGAGGATCGGCGGGATCACCACTGCGCCGAAGATCACGCCGAGGATCAGCGCCACTTGCTGGCGCCAAGGAGTCGCCCCGACCAGTTCGCCGGTCTTGAGATCCTGGAGGTTGTTGTTGGAAATCGTCGCGACCCCGAAGATGATCGCGGTGACGAACAAGGCGAAGGCCACCAGCGACTTCGCCATGACCGCGTCGGTATGCGGGAAAAGCATTGCGAGGATCAGCGAAATGCCGAGGACGGAGAGGATGCCGACGCCCGAAATGGGGCTGTTCGACGCGCCAATCAATCCCGCCATGTACCCGCACACCGCGGCGATCACGACGCCGGCGATGAGGATGTACACGATGCTCAGCGCGATCGTCGTGCCCGGGCTGGCGGCGATCGGATTGGTGTTGGCGAACGCATAGAGCAGCATCGCGATCGGGATCATCGAGGCGAGGATGGTGCCCCCGACGATGCCGATCGGCAGGTCGCGTTCGGTCAGCGGAAGCGCTTCACCGCGCCCTTCCTTGCGCTCGCGGTTGGCGGCCAGCGCCGAGGTGACGCCGCCGACGATCGGCTTCAAAATCCGCAACAAGGTCCAGATCGCGGCGACACCGATGGTGCCGGCGCCGATGAAGCGCACCTTGTGAACGAAAACATCGCCAACGAAATCGTCGAGCGAGGTGCCGGTCGGGATTCCGGCGAGCGAGGTATAATGGGGGATGAGATAGGCCCAGCTGATCAGCAGCCCGACGAACATCGCAATGCCGACCGCGAGCCCGACCAAATGCCCGACCCCGATCAGTGCCAGCGACAGGCTGGTCGAGACCTGCGTGGCGCCATTGCCGACCTTGAACGACTTGGCGGCGTTGGCGGTGAGCAGCTGCATCGAGGCGAGCAACTGATAGCCGGCGGCGGCAAGCGAGCTCCAGACGATCATCCTCAGGCCGCGCTTATTCTCCTCGGCACCGCCGATCCCGGCGCCGACCTTGAGCAC
>JARXKO010000099.1 GCA_030271595.1 Pseudomonadota bacterium
CGGTCGGGAGCTGCGCCCAGATCGGCCGCAACGTCCACATCTCCGGCGGCACCGGGATCGGCGGCGTGCTCGAGCCATTGCAGGCCGGCCCGGTGATCATCGAGGACGATTGCTTCATCGGCGCGCGCAGCGAGGTCGCCGAGGGCGTGATCGTCGAGCGTGGCGCGGTGATTTCAATGGGCGTGTTCCTAGGCGCATCGACCAAGATCGTCGACCGCGCAACCGGCGAAATCATCTATGGCCGGGTGCCGGCTTATTCGGTCGTCGTCCCTGGCACCGTGCCGGGCAAGGACGGCGGGCCGGGGCTTGCCTGCGCGGTGATCGTCAAGCGGGTCGACGAGCGCACCCGTTCGAAAACCTCGATCAACGAGCTGCTGCGCGACTAAGACCGTCGTTGCGAGGAGCGCAACGGCGAGCGACAGGCATAAGCCCAGCTTATTGGCCGCGCCCGAGCATTTGTTGGCGCTTGCGGGCCGTGCAGCCCAGCATGTGCCCATGGCAACGCTTCATTCCCCGCGTTTTGAGCGCAACCCCGCGGACGCGCACGAGACGCCGAGCCGCGACAACGCGCCCATGATCCGTACCCGGATGAACCGCGCCGACTGGTCGACCCTGCTGATCCTGGCATTGATCTGGGGCGGGGCCTTTTTCTTCATCGGGGTGGCGGTGCGCCACGTGCCGCCGCTGACCTATGTCTGGCTGAGGCTGACGATCGCCGCCGCGGCGATGCTTGTCTATATGGCGGTCAGGCGCGAGCCGCTTGGTCTGCCGCGATCGGTGTGGGCCTCGATCATTCTGCTGTCGCTGCTCAACAATGTCATTCCCTTCGCCCTGTTCGGTTGGAGCCAGCAGCATATCGCCAGCGGGCTTGCCTCGATTCTCAACGCCACAACCCCGATCTGGGGCGTGATCGTCGCTCATTTCCTGACCCGCGACGAGCGCATGACCGCGCTGCGCAGCGCCGGCGTGCTGCTCGGCTTTGGCGGCGTTGCGACCATGATCGGACCTTCGCTATTCTCCACTATCGGCGGGGGCGCGCTGCCGCAGCTGGCCTGCATCACCGCTTCGCTGAGCTACGCCCTGGCAGCGGTCTGGGCTCGCCGCTTCCGGCGCATCGGGGTCAGCCCGCTATCGGTCACCACCGGCCAATTGAGCGTCGGCGCGCTGATGATGCTGCCCGTGGCGCTGCTGTTCGACCGGCCGTGGGAAGCCCCGCTTCCGCCGCTCACCGCCTGGGGTGCGATCGTCGCGCTGGCGCTGCTGTGCACCGCTTTCGGTTATGTCCTGTATTTCCGGCTGATCGACCGCGCCGGTGCGACCAACGCCTTGCTTGTCACCTTGCTCGTTCCGCCGACCGCGATCCTCCTCGGCGGGCTGTTCCTCGGCGAGCAACTGGCGGCGCGCGATTTCCTCGGTCTGGCGCTGATCGCACTCGGGCTCGCGGCGATCGACGGGCGCCTGCTCAGTGGGCTGCGCCGCCGCCCTCGGCAAGCAGCTTAGCCGCCGCCGCGCTGGTCCAGTCGGTGTCGCCGACATAGCGCCACACTTCGCGGCCCTGGGCATTGTAGAGGATCGATGTCGGCAGGATCTGCGCACCAAGCGCACCCGACAGCTTCATTGCGGGATCGTGATAAGGGGCAAGATCGTCGATCCGGTGCGCTTTCAAAAAGGCGACGACCGACGCTTGCGCGGCCGAATCCTCGCTCACCGCGACCACCCCTAGCGCGCCATCTGCGCGGTGCGCCTTCGACAAGGCGTTGAGGGTCGGCAGCTCCTTGACGCACGGCGCGCACCAGCTGGCCCACAGATTGACCAGCACCGGCACCCCCTTGAACGTGTTCAGGCCGATTTTTCCGCCATCGGGGTCGTCGAACAGCACGTCGGGCGCGTCGGCGCCTTTGTGACTGCGGTCGACCCCCTTCACCGGCCCGCTGTCGGCCTGGGATGCCACGCCGTTGGCGGCGGGCGGCTGATCCGCCGGCTTGGAACAGGATAGCAGCAAGCCGAACGCGGGAAGCAGCCATAAACTACGCAAGGCGATGGTCCTTTTCGAAAAGTCGCGACCCTCCTAGCGTGCGGCTGGCGGAAGCGCGAGGGAGCCGCTAGTCATCGAGCATGGCCCGCCTCCGTTCGCTTGCTCTTTTGGCAACCGCCGCGACCGCCGGCTGCGGCCGTGTCGCAAGCCTCGAGCCCGCAGCGGGCAAGGCGCTTCCGGTCAAGCCGCTGATGGCCAAGTCGACGCCGACCGCCGATCAACTTCTGACCCCGCCGACCTATGCCCGGCCCGTCCGCATCGACGAGCTGCTGAAGCGGTCCGAACCGCGCCGGCCGGACCCGTTCGACTTGCCTCCGCCGACTGGCGGGACGGCGCCGCCCGCGCCGGCTGGAGCGCTCCCCGATGCCACCACCGGCAACGACACCGGCCCGGTCAATCCAGGAACCTGAGCGCATGACCAATCGCGTCCGCAAGGCCATTTTCCCGGTTGCCGGGCTTGGCACCCGGCTACTTCCGGCGACCAAATCGATGCCCAAGGAAATGCTGACCATCGTCGATCGCCCGCTAATCCAATATGCGGTCGACGAGGCGCGCGAGGCTGGGATCGAGCAGATGATCTTCGTCACCGGGCGCGGCAAATCCGCGATCGTCGATCATTTCGATGTTGCCTTCGAGCTCGAATCGACGATGCGTGGAAAGGCTCGAAGCCTCGAAGCGCTCGACCGGTCTCGCGCCGGTTTCGGCGAAATCGTTACCGTCCGTCAGCAGCAGCCTTTGGGCCTTGGCCATGCCGTCTGGTGCGCCCGCCACATCGTCGGCAACGAACCGTTCGCGGTGATTCTGCCCGACGATCTGATGGTCGGAAGCCCGGGTGCGCTCAAGCAGATGGTCGATGCGTGGGAGACGCTCGGCGGCAACCTCATCGCCGGCGAGGAAGTCCCGGCCGACAAGACCGCGTCGTACGGGATTGTCACGCCGGGGAAGCAAGACGGCGCGCTGACCGCAGTCGCTGCGCTGGTAGAAAAGCCCGCGCCCGAGGTCGCCCCGTCGCGGCTCGCGGTGATCGGCCGTTACATCTTGCAGCCCGAAGTGTTGGCGGTACTGGGCAAAAGCGAGGCCGGCGCAGGCGGCGAGATTCAGCTGACCGACGCACTCGCGGCGATGATCGGCAAGCAGCCCTTCAATGCGCTCAAGGTGGATGCGGTGCGCCACGATTGCGGCGACCGGGCGGGGTTCGTCATCGCCAATATCGCGCTTGCGCTCGACCGCCCCGACGTCGGCGGCACGGTGCGCGACTTCATTGCCGGGCTCTAGGGTTCGAGCTCGACGTCCCAATAGAGATAGTCGCGCCAGCTGACGTGGAGGTAATTGGGCGGAAAGGCCCGGCCATGTTCCTGCAGATGCCAGCTGGTCGGCCGAATCGGCTCGAGGTGGCAGTGCATGTGCGCCTGGCCCGGCGTGCGCCCGCCCTTGCGCAGATTGCACGGCGCGCAGGCGGTCGCGACATTTTCCCACGTCGTCCGGCCACCCTGGGCGCGGGGCACGACATGGTCGAAGGTCAGCTCGCGGCCGCTACCGCAATACACGCAGCGGAATTTGTCGCGCAGGAACAGGTTGAAGCGGGTGAAGGCGGGATATTCATTGGGCCGGACATAATCGCGCAAGGCGATCACCGACGGCAATTTGAGCGCGATGCTGGGTGAGTGAACCTCGCGATCGTAATGGGCGACGACATCGACCCGCTCGAGGAACATCGCCTTGACCGAGGTCTGCCACGGCCACAGACTCAGCGGATAATAGGACAACGGCGTATAATCGGCATTGAGCACCAATGCCGGACAGCTTTCGGGATGGCGGATCAGTTCGGGGTGATACATTTAAAAGCCAAGCAGCCTTTCGTCCGGTTGACCGAACGCCTGCTCCCCGGCCCCGTCGCACGCCCAATGATGGGCCAAGGAGGAGAGGGTGCCCGACCCGTCTTCCCTTGTGACGCACCGGATGCCAAGCCGGTGTGACAGCATGATGAATCGAATATTGCCGAGTCCTCGTCAAGAACATTCCTTCGGTGCGCCCGGGGGACGCCGGTGATCGTCACCCGCTTCGCCCCCTCGCCGACCGGCCGGCTGCATCTGGGCCATGCCTATAGCGCGGTCTTCGGTCATTCCCGGGCGGCGGCAAGCGGCGGCCGTTTCCTCCTGCGCATCGAGGATCTCGATCAGGGCCGTAGCCGCCCGCAGTTTGTTGAGGGGATCATCGCCGATCTGCGCTGGCTAGGGCTCGAGTGGGACGGCGAGCCGCTGATCCAGTCGCGGCGCGGCGCCGACTATGCCGACGCGCTCGGGCGATTGCGCGGCGACGGGCTGGTCTACCCCTGTTTCTGCACCCGGACGGACATCGCCGCGGCGCTGTCGGCGCCGCACGGGCCGGGTGCCGCCCACTATCCCGGCACGTGTCGCGGACTTGCCGATGATCCGGGCCGGCGTGCGGCGGAGGCGCACAGCTGGCGGCTGGACGCGGCACAGGCATTGGCGCGAACCGGCCTGCCCAGCTGGAGTGAAGGCGGCCGGCTATACACATCGAACCGCGCTGGCTTCGACGATGTGATCCTGGCGCGCAAGGATGCCCCCGCGGCTTATCACCTCGCCTGCGTCGTCGATGATTCGGCGAGCGGCGTGACGCTGGTTACCCGGGGCGAGGATCTGCGCTCCTCAACCCCGGTCCAGCGGCTGCTTCAGGAGCTGCTCGGGCTGCCCGAGCCGCGCTATTTGCACCACCGCCTCGTCGCTCATGCCGGCGGCCGGCGATTGGCCAAGCGCGACCAGGCACCGACGCTGGAAGCGCTGCGTGGCAGCGGCACCGGCGGGCTGGCGCTCGCCGCCAGCCTGGCGGCGGGCCAGCTTCCGCTTGGTTTCGAGCTCCGCGGCGACTAGAAGCGGGGCCATGAAACTCCCCCTCCTGATCCTCCTCGCCCTCGCCATGGCGGCGACCGCCTACGTCCTCATCCGCGGGGTCATATTGATGGCCTCGGGCAAGGATGTCACCGGCCAGCAGTCGCAGCAATGGATGCGCAAGCGGGTGCTTTATCAGGCTATCGCGATCGCCATCATCATGCTCATCCTGGGGGTCGCGAGCGGCGCCGGCCACTGATGGTCAAGCTCAACAAGATCTACACCCGCACCGGCGATCGCGGCAGCGCCGGACTGGTCGATGGTAGCCGGGTCAGCAAGGCGAGCGCGCGAATGGCCGCGATCGGCGATATCGACGAAGCCAATGCCGCGATCGGCTGCGCCATTGCCGAGCTTGGCGACCGGCCGCTGCGCGAAGACCTGATCCGAATCCAGAACGACATGTTCGACCTTGGCGCCGATGCCGCGACCCCGGGCGAAGTCGAGGGCGCGCTGCGCATCGTCGCGGCTCAGGTGGCGCGATTGGAACGCGAGATCGACACGATGAACGCCGAACTCGCGCCGCTGACCAGCTTCATCCTGCCGAGCGGTTCGGCTGCGGTCGCGACGCTGCATCTGGCGCGCGCGATAGTCCGCCGCGCCGAACGCTCGGCGGTGCTGCTGAACGAGGCCGATCCGCTCAATCCGCAGTTGCTGGCCTATCTCAACCGCCTGTCCGACCATCTGTTCGTCGCCGCTCGCTCCGTCGCTTCGCGCGAAGGCGGTGACGTGCTGTGGCAACCCGGGGCGAGCCGCGGCTGA
>JARXKO010000100.1 GCA_030271595.1 Pseudomonadota bacterium
CAAGGACGACGAGCTCGACGAGGCCCTCGGGCTGGCGATGGGCGCCGACGATTATATCGCCAAACCCTTTTCCCAGCGGCTGCTGATTGCCCGCATCAAGGCCATCCTCCGGCGGCAGGACTTGGCCAAGGGCGAGGCCTCGGCCAATCCGGACGAGCCCGACTTGCCGTTGCTCGAGCGTGGCCGGCTGGTCATGGACCCGGCGCGGCACAAGGTTTCGTGGGGCGGCCGCGACGTCAGCCTGACGGTTACCGAGTTCATCATTCTGGAAGCACTGGCCCAGCGCCCCGGGGTAGTGAAAAACCGCAACCAATTGCTCGATATCGCCTATAGTGATGACGTTTATGTCGACGACCGAACCATCGACAGCCACATCAAGCGGATCCGGCGCAAGTTCCGCGCCGCCGCCGCCGATTTCGATGCAATCGAGACCCTTTATGGCGTCGGTTACCGTTTCGACCTCTGAAGACGATCCCGACCTGGCGTTGAGCTGGTCCGGGCGCTGGTCGCTGACGCACCGTATTCTGGCGGTCAACATCCTCACCCTGCTGCTGGTCGCGCTGAGCACGCTTTATCTCGACGTCTTCCGTAGCCGGCTGAGCAAGGAACGCATTCGCCAGACCCGGATCGAGGCCACCACCACCGCGCAGGCGATGGGCCATGTCCCGCAATCGCAATGGCCGGCGTTGCTTACCGCCGTATCGCAATCGTCCGACAACCGCTTGCGGCTTTACGGGCCGGACGGACGGCTGCTGGTCGACAGCTGGACCGCGAGTGGTCCGACCTATTTCCTGCGCGATCCGTCGACTCAGAATTGGACCAAGGACGTCGCCCGGGCACTGGACCGCGGGTTCAATGGGCTGGTCGGAGCCCGCACCCTGGACGATTTCATCGA
Source organism: Pseudomonadota bacterium (assembly GCA_030271595.1). Lineage (GTDB taxonomy): Bacteria > Pseudomonadota > Alphaproteobacteria > Sphingomonadales > Sphingomonadaceae > Sphingomicrobium. Next base: position 896 of record JARXKO010000100.1, read on the forward strand.
GCCTTCAAGGGATCGGCTCGAGGCGTGGCCCGAAGCCATGGAAGCACGCCGCACCGGCAAGTGGGAGACGGTCGTGCGCAACGCCCCAGACCTCACTCCAGTGATTTCGGCGGCGGTGCCGATCGCCGGTAACGTCCTGCTCGCCACCGAAAATGACCGCGCCTTCACCCGTACCGTGCGCGGCCAGCGCACGATCATCGCCGCCGCGATGGCGTTTATCGTCCTGGTCTCGATCCTGCTATCGACGTTCCTCGCCCGGACGATCGTTCGCCCGCTCCGCCGGCTTGCGCTTGCAGCCCAGCGGGTGCGGCTCGGCCGCTCGCGCGAAGTGCGGGTTCCACGTTTGCCTTCGCGCAGCGACGAGATTGGTCTCCTCGCCCGCGCAGTAAGCGATATGAGCCAATCGCTTCGCCACCGGATCGACAACATCGAATCCTTCGCCGCCGATGTCACCCACGAGCTCAAGAATCCGCTCGCTTCGCTGCGGTCCGCGATCGACGGGATCGAGGCGGTCAAGGACGCCAAGCTGCGCAAGCAATTGCTCGCAGTCGCGCGCCACGACGTCGTCCGGCTCGACCGGCTGATCAACGACATCAGCGAAGCCGCCCGAACCGACGCCGAGCTTGCCCGCGCGAAGTTCGAGCGAGTCGACCTTGGACCGCTGATCGAACAACTGGTGGCAAGCTGGGACGACCGCCGTGAGAAAGGCGACGCGCGTCTCGCCTTTGCCCGGCCGCGCATGGATACCGCGGCGGTGATGGGCAAGCCGGACCGGCTGGCCCGGGCGATCAACAATCTGATCGACAACGCGATCAGTTTCTCGCCGCCCGGCGGCCTTATCGAGATCGCGGCATCGCGGGTCGGCGACAAGGTCCGAATCCGGATCGACGACGAAGGTCCGGGCGTGCCGCACGAGGCGCGTGAGAAAATCTTTAACCGATTCCATAGCATTCGTCCCGAGGGCGACGAATTCGGGCGCCATTCGGGACTAGGCCTTGCGATCGCACGCGCGATTGTCGAAGGACATGACGGGGAGATTGACGTGGCCGATCGTGACGATGCGCCGTCGGGCGCCCGCTTCACCATCATCCTGCCGGCGGCGGACCGGCCATGAACGCCAGCGCCGGCCCAGCCCAGCCGCGCCTGTCGTCGGAAACCGTCCACGCCAGCACGGTCGCGATCGAAGGCCGGGCGGTGCTCATCACCGGCCCCTCGGGCGCGGGCAAATCGGACCTCGCTTTGCGCCTGCTCGACCGCGGCTTCGCGCTCATCAGCGACGACCAGACGATCGTCCGCCGCGATGGCGAGCGGCTGATCGCCTCGCCGCCGCCAGCAATCGCCGGCAAGCTCGAGATCCGCGGCATTGGAATCATCGAGATGGACCATGTCAGCGACTTGCCGGTAGCCTTGCTGGTCGAGCTCACAAGCGACATCCAGCGCTTGCCCGATGACGCCCGCGAACGGCCGCTGCTGGGCATTTCACTGCCGTTGATCAGCATCGATGCAATGGCCGCTTCGGCACCGTCGAAGGTCGCGCTCGCGCTCGACCGCATGGGCCTCAAGGTCGAATGACCAAGGCGCGGCCCAAGCCGCGCCTGCTGCTCGTCACCGGCATGTCCGGGGCGGGCAAATCGACCGTCCTCGACGCCCTCGAGGACATGGGCTGGGATATCGTCGACAACCTGCCCGCCGATTTGCTCGACGGCTTCGTCAATGGCGGGGCGGAATGCCGCATCGCCCCCGCCGCGGTGGCGATGGACGTGCGCAGCCGCGGTTTCGACCCCGAAGCACTGCCCGGGCTGATCGGCGCAATCCCCGGAGTCGATGCCCAAATCCTCTACGTCGATTGCTCGGAGCAGGAGCTGCTTCGCCGTTACGACGAAACTCGCCGCCGCCATCCGCTCGCCCCCGATCGCCCGGCCGAGGACGGCATTGCCCGCGAACGCGACTTGACGGCGTCGCTGCGCAAGGCCGCCGACAGCCTCATCGACACCACCGACCTCAGCCCCGCCGATATACGCGAGGAGTTGGTGCGCCGTTTTGGCGAGCCCGGCGACCAGCCGGTCCTGACCATCACCTCGTTCGGCTTCGCCCGCGGCGTGTCGCGCACCGCCGATCTGATGTTCGACGTGCGCTTCCTCCCCAACCCGCATTGGGACGAGCAGCTTCGGCCGCTCACCGGCGCCGATCAGGCGGTACGCGATTATCTGGCCCGCGACCCGGCGTGGAGCGCGATGGTCGAGCGTACGGTTTCGCTTCTCATCGACTGGATTCCGCGCTACTGGGCCGCCGGCAAAAATTATGTGACCGTCGCTTTTGGGTGCACTGGTGGGCGGCACCGGTCGGTCGCTGCGGCGGAAGCAATCGCCGAACGGTTACGGCAATCCGGATTCGCCCCCAATGTCCGACATCGCGACCTGGCCTCACCGCCACGAGACGCGATCGAGCGGCAAGCGGCGGCGCGGACGAACGAGTAGAGGCGAGTGTGTCGATGATTGGACTGGTGCTTGTGACCCACGGCCGACTGGCGGCCGAATTCATCACCGCCATGGAACATGTGGTTGGACCGCAGGAGGCGATCGAATCGATTTGCATCGGCCCCGACGACGATATGGAAAAGCGCCGCAAGGACATCGCCAGGGCCATCGGCAAGGTCGATCTTGGCCACGGCGTGATCATCCTCACCGACCTGTTCGGCGGCACTCCGTCGAACCTCGCCATCAGCCTGATGAAGTCCGCGGACATCGAAGTCATCGCCGGGGTCAATCTGCCGATGCTCATCCGCCTCGAAGGCGCGCGCAAGGTGATGCCGGTCCATGCCGCGGTCGCGGCGGCGCGCGAAGCCGGGCGCAAATATATTTCGGTCGCTTCCGAAATCCTCGGGGAAGCCGCCGCTTGAGCGCTGCTAACCCGGAAGGGGTCAGCCGCGAGGTCCGAATCGGCAACCAGCGCGGACTGCACGCCCGCGCCAGCGCCAAGTTCGTCAATCTGGCGAGCGACATCGGCAAGGACATCTGGGTCGAGAAGGACGGCAATAGGGTCACCGGCACGTCGATCATGGGCCTGATGATGCTTGGCGCGGCCATGGGCGATGTGATCGTCATTCACGTCAGCGGCGACGGCGCCGATGAAGCGCTGGAGCAACTGGCCAGACTGGTCGAGGAGCGCTTCGGCGAAGAATAATGCCGCGCGAGGTCACGGGCTTTTCGAACACCACGGTCAAGCGGCTGCGTGCGCTGCGCGACAAAAAGGCTCGCCGTGCCGAGGGGATGTTCCTGGCCGAGGGCCTGAGGATCATGGCCGAGGCGCGCGACAGCGGCTTCCTGCCCGAGATCATCGCCTTCGCCGACGAGGGCGCCAAGCACCCGCTCGCCGCCCCGATCATCGCCGCGACCGAGGCCGCGGGCGGCGACGCCATCCACACCAGCGACGACATCCTCACCAAGATGAGCGGCAAGGACAATGCGCCGCTGCTGATCGGTGCCTATCGCCAGCCGCCAACGACCCTCGACCGGATCGACCGCCGCGCCTCCGACGTGTGGATCGTTGCCCAGGCGCTGCGCGATCCGGGCAATATCGGCACCATCCTGCGCACCGGTGACGCGGTCGGCGCCGGCGGATTGATCCTGATCGACGACTGCGCCGACCCGTTTTCGGTCGAGGGCGTTCGGGCTTCGATGGGGGCGATCTTCACGCAGGCGATCGCGGCGGCGCCGTGGGCGGAGTTTCTCGCCTGGCTGCGCGCCGGCGACGGGCAATTGGTCGGGACCAGCCTCACGGCCAGCGACGACTATCTCGCCGCTCGTTATGCCAAGCCCTGCTTCCTCCTCATCGGCAACGAGCAGCAAGGCCTGCCCGCCGATTACGAGGCGGATTGCGATTTGCTCGTCAAAATCCCGATGGCCGGACGCGCCGACAGTCTCAACGCTGCGGTCGCGGCCGCGGTCATGGCCTTTCAAGTCCGGGCCAGCTGGCGCTGAGGGAACCGCGGCCTTGGCGCCGGGGTTGTCTGCGCATGAACAAGCTTCTCCTCGCGCTCCCGCTCGCCGCGCTCACCGGCGGCTGCCTGACCACCCCGGCGCCGCCGCCGCCGCCCTATCACGCGCTCGGCACCGAGCCGTTCTGGAACCTGCTCATCGACCCCGTCAATCTGACCTTCGTCCAACCCGACGCCCAGCCGATCCTGCAGCGCACGCCGGCGGTAATCCACGGCGTCGCCGGCGAAATCTACCAGACCGCGCGGATCAACGTGAACATCGTCCACGCCCCGTGCAGCGATGGAATGAGCGACCGCACCTATCCCGACAAGGTTCAGGTCACGGTCGACGGACGGCAATTTAACGGCTGCGGCGGACTTTAGGCGGCGGCGTCGTCCTCGTTCGACGGCAAGGGCAAAGGCGGCGGGATTTCCTTGTCGCCATAACGGGCCAGCGCCTCGACCGGCGTCACATGGTCGATCTCGCGCGCACTTGGCTCGATGTTGAGGTCGCGAAGCTTGCGTGCCGTTACCAGCGAACGGCTTTCGAACGATGAGACGAAGCTGTTGTAATTGTTGACCGCGGTAGTCAGTCCGCCACCGACGCGCTTCAAATCCTGAGCGGCTTTGGCCAGGCGGTCGTACAACTCCTTGCCAAGGGCGCCGATCTGCCGTGCCTCGCGGGTCAGACTTTCCTGCCGCCACACCGCCGCGACGGTCCGGGCAATCGCGATCAGGTTGGTCGGGGTGGCAAGCAGCACCCGGCGATCGAACGCATAATCCCAAAGCCCGCTATCCTGCTCGAGCGCGGCCGACAGGAAATG
>JARXKO010000101.1 GCA_030271595.1 Pseudomonadota bacterium
CCCGCGACCGCTTCCTCGCCTATCGCGACAATTGCCCCAATCCATCGTGCATCGCCGACGGGTACACCGCCCGGATCCGCGAAATTCGCGACATCGCGGCAGGACGCTGGCAGCCGCAGCGATAGCTGGGGATAATTCCGCCGCTTCTCTTTCGCTGGCGGATACAAGGCCGCATATCGACTGCGTGACTCAAGCCTTTGTCCCGCTCCGCGTGCTTTCTTCCTTCACCATGCTGGAAGGGGCGATCGAGCCCAAACCCATTGCGGAACTCGCCGCGAAACTCGGCTTTCCGGCCATCGCCCTGACCGACCGCAACGGATTGTATGGTGCAATGCCGTTCAGCGACGCCTGTTTCGCAACCGGCGTTCAGCCGATCATCGGCGCCTTGCTGTGCATCGCCCGCCCAGCCGATTTGCACGGCGGGCATAAGCTCGACTGGCTCGCGCTCCTTGCCCAGGACGAGCAAGGCTATGCCAACCTTTGCACGCTGGTTTCCGCGGCGCACCTGGATCGCCCGGCCGCCGAGGACCCGCACATCGATTTCGCGATGCTGGAGGGGAAAAGCGGCGGGCTGATCGCCTTGACCGCGGGCGGGGAGGGCGCCCTCGCCCGGTTGATCGAGGAAGGGCAGCCGGCCAAGGCCGATGCCTATTGCGACCGGCTCCACGCACTGTTCCCGGGCCGCCTCTATATCGAATTGTCGCGCCGCGGCGATGCGGTCGAGGAAGCGGCGGAGCAGGGTCTGATCGCGCTCGCTTACGCCCGCGACATTCCGCTCGTCGCGACCAACCCGGCGCAATATTCGGATCCTTCCTTTCACGCCGCCCACGATGCTTTGCTGTGCATCGCCAATTCGGCCTATATCGAAAGCAACGACCGCCCGACCTCGTCGCCCGAGGCGTGGCTCAAGCCCGGTACGATGATGGCGGAATTGTTCGCCGACATTCCCGAAGCCACTGCCAATACCGCGGTCATCGCCCAGCGTTGCGCGGTCGCAGCGCCGCAGCGCAAGCCGATTCTGCCCCGCCTCGGCGACGATGAGGCCGGACAATTGCGGCGCGATGCCCTGGCCGGGCTCGATCAGCGCCTGGCGGCGCGTGCCGAGGACGAGCGCCAGGAGTATCTCGACCGCCTCGATTTCGAGCTTGAGGTGATCAGCGGCATGGGCTTCGCCGGTTATTTCCTGATCGTTGCCGACTTCATCAAATGGGCCAAGGCCAATGACATTCCGGTCGGTCCGGGGCGCGGTTCGGGCGCGGGCAGCGTGGTTTCCTGGGCGCTGACCATCACCGATCTCGACCCGATCCCGCTGGGCTTGCTGTTCGAGCGCTTCCTCAACCCCGAGCGCGTGTCGATGCCCGATTTCGACATCGATTTCTGCGAAACCCACCGCGACAAGGTCATCACCTACGTTCAAGGCAAATACGGCCGCGACAAGGTGGCGCAGATCATCACTTTCGGGCGGTTGAAGGCGCGCGCGGTGCTCAAGGACACCGGCCGCGTGCTGCAAATGAGCTACGGCCAGGTCGATCGCCTCGCCAAGCTCATCCCGAGTCATCCGACCGACCCGTGGACGCTGCCGCGCGCACTCGACGGAGTGATCGAGCTGCGCCGCGAGTACGAGGCGGACGGCGACGTCAAACGCCTGTTCGACCTGGCAATGAAGCTCGAGGGTCTGCCACGTCACGCTTCGACCCATGCCGCAGGGGTGGTCATCGGCGACCGCCCGCTCGATGAACTCGTGCCGCTCTACCGCGACCCGCGCTCGGACATGCCGGTGACCCAGTTCGACATGAAATATGTCGAGGCGGCGGGTCTGGTGAAGTTCGACTTCCTGGGATTGAAGACGCTGTCGGTCCTGAAGGAGGCACAGCGCCTGCTGTCGGAGCAAGGGGTCGAGGTCAATCTCGAGACCCTGCCGTGGGACGATCAGGCGGTGTTCGAGCTGCTCCAGCGCGGCGACACGGTCGGCGTCTTCCAGCTCGAATCCGAAGGCATGCGGCGCACCCTGGCGGCGGTCCGTCCGACTTGCTTCGAGGATATCATCGCCCTTGTTTCGCTCTACCGGCCGGGGCCGATGGACAATATCCCTCTGTTCGGCGACCGCAAGAACGGCCGCGCCCCGATCGCGTATCCCCATCCGTTGCTCGAAGATGTGCTCAAGGAAACCTACGGCATTTTCGTCTACCAGGAGCAAGTGATGGAGGCGGCCAAGGTGCTCGCCGGATACAGTCTCGGCGAGGCGGATCTACTGCGCCGGGCGATGGGCAAGAAAATCCAGTCGGAAATGACCGCCCAACGGTCGCGTTTCATCGATGGCGCTGCGGCCAATGCGATCGATCCGCCCAAGGCCAATGAGCTGTTCGACTTGATCGACAAGTTCGCCGGCTATGGCTTCAACAAGAGCCATGCCGCCGGCTATGCGCTGATCGCTTATCAGACCGCCTGGCTCAAGGTTCATCACCGCGCCGAATTCACCGCTGCATCGATGAGCTTCGACCTTGCCCAGACCGACAAGCTGGCGCTGTTCGTCGAGGATCTGCGCCGCGGCGACATCGAATGCCGCGCGCCCGACATCAACCGCAGCAGCGCCCGCTTCATCGTCGAGGATGGCGCGGTCCGCTACGCCTTGGGCGCGCTCAAGGGCGTTGGCGACAAGGCGATGGAAGCGGTGGTCGGCGAGCGGGCGCTCCGCGGTGACTTCACCAGCCTCGCGGATTTCGCGGCGCGGATCGATCCGCGCTGGCTCAACCGCCGCCAGGTCGAAAGCCTGGCCGAGGCCGGCGCCTTCGACGCGCTCGACCCCGACCGTGCCGCTGTCTTCGCCGGAGCCGAGTTGATCCTCGCCCATGCCGCGTCATTGCATGACCAGAAGACCACCGGCCAGGCGGCGCTGTTCGGCGGGGAAGGAGCCGAGCCCGTCCCGATCCGGTTGCCACGCGACCAGCACTGGACGCTCGCCCAGCGCATGGCCGCCGAGCGCGACTCCTTCGGCTATTATTACTCCGCCCACCCGGTCGAGGCGCATCGCCATTTGCTCGCCGCCCACAAGGTCAAGACCTTTGCCGAAATCGGCGAAATGCGGGTCGGCGAGGGTGAGCGGGTCGCCGCATCGATGGCGGCCTTGGTCGAAGACGTGCGCTGGCGGACTTCGGCGCGGGGGCGGCGCTACATGATGGCCACCTTGTCCGACAGCAGCGGCCAATATGTCGCGACGGCGTTTGAGGAACAAGCAACCAGCGCGCTCGAGGCCGCGGCGCGCGACGGCGGGTCGGGGCTGCTGACGGTCGAACTCGACCGCCGCGCCGGCGACGAATTGCCGCGGGTGACGGTCAAGCGTTTCCAGCCGCTCGCGAGCCTGGCCAAGCGCAGCCGCCTGCAGATGATCATCCGGGTCGCCGACGAGAGCGTGGTCGCGCGGATCGCCGACGAGCTTGAGGCAGCGCGAGGCGGTAACGGCCTCGTCCGCCTGGTCGTTCGACTGGCCAAGGGCGGGGAGGCCAGCCTGGTCGCGGGCCGCGACTTCACCCTCGATGCCGAATTGTCGGCGCGGATCGAACGCATCGCCGGTGAAGACAGCGTCGAGCTGACCGCGCAGGAGCCGGCGAAGCTCGCCCTGGTCGGCTAGACCCCGTTTTGCGCCGCTGGCGGCGGTTCGGTCGCCGGCGATTCGCTCACTGGCGCGGGCTGAACATCGTTGACCGGCGCCAGCTCCACCGCATCGGGATTGACCGCAGGCGCGTCGACCGTCTCGGCAGGCGGCGGCGGGGTTGCGGTTTCATATTCGGCGCCGGGCAGCGGCCGCGCCTTCCGGACGGTCGGCGGCGGCGCCTTGTTCACCGGTGCAGTCATACCCTGGTAGATGCAGGCATCGAGCCCGTCGCGGCCGACGCTGCCGATGCGCGCGGCGATGGTATTGCCGTAGCGGCGGGTAAAGCCCTTGGGCGCGATCGCGCCGCGTTTCTTGGGCAGCGGCAGGACCGCCGCGATCCGCGCCGCCTCGTCCGCGCTCATCGCGCTCGCGTCATGGCCGAAATAGCGCAGCGAGGCCGCGTTGGCGCCATAAGTGCCGAGCCCGGTCTCGGCATCGTTGAGATAGACTTCCATGATCCGGCGCTTGCCCCACAGATGTTCGATGAGGAACGTGAACCAGGCCTCGACCCCCTTGCGCGCATAACCCCCGCCATTCCACAGGAAGGTCGTCTTGGCGGTCTGCTGGCTGATCGTCGAGCCGCCCCGGATGCGCCCGCCGCTGGCGTTGCGTTTCATTGCATCTTCAATGGCTTCGAAGTCGAACCCGTGATGGCTGCAGAACTTGCTGTCTTCGGCCGCGATGGCGGCGCGGACCATGTCGCGGTCGAGGGTGCCGATGGGCATCCAGTCGCGCACGGCGCCGCGTCCGGCGATCTTGTCGGCGACCATGGTCGCAGTCGTCGGCGGGTTGATGAAGCGATAGGCGAGGACCCACAGCACCGACAGCAGGAAAAAGGCGATGACCAGCTTGATCAGGAAGCGGATCAGGCGGCCGAGAACCGAGCTTTTCGAGCGCGAGCGGCGGTATTGCGGGATCGATGAGCGTTTGGCCATACTCTGGCTTTATCCGGCCGGTTTGCCCGCCGCCACGGTCCAGTCGAGCGTGGCGATGAAATGGTCGGGATTGATCGCCACGTCATCCTCGCCGATCTGGTCGAACGGGTTTTCGAGATGGTCCTGGATATTCGACAGGCCGACCAGGATGAGCGCGAACAGAATCGGCATGACGAAAAACAATTTGGCGTCGAATTGCTCCGCCTGGAGCGCGAAATAGGGCCCGTAGAGCACGGTCAGAAGCGGGATGAAGAAATTGCTGAAGGCGCGGAGCGTGCGCGGTGTGCGATATTCGTAAATGTGGCGGATATTCTCCACCGCAGTCGCGATCCGGCTGACATATTGGTTGAGGCGCGAGCATTCGGTCGAGGCGAGCTTGGCGTGGCGCATGTCGCTGGCGAATTGCGACAGGCCGCCAACCGCGCCGTAGATCCGCCGCTCGAACCCGGGCATCTTGTCGATCGGCGATTTGCACATGTCGCGGCAGGCGCTGAGCAGCTCATGAAGCGAGCCCTTGAGCCGGGCGTCGCGGGCCACATCGTGACTGGGCAGCCAATCGCGCGACGCGAGGTACAGGGACCGCCCATTGGCCTTGATCGCGCCATATTCCTCAAGCGCCTTCTCGCGCCTGGCGTAGGCCGTGCTGATCGAGAAGACGAGCGGGAACACGATCGCGGTGGCGATCAGGGTCAGCGGGAAATCGGCCTTGATCCCGGTGAGCAGGCAGAGCCAGGTCGACGCCACCCCAAGCGCCGCGATCAACAGGCTCTTCGCATTGATGACCGTCAATATGCTCGACAAGGAACGGGGCACGGGCACTGATCAATCCCTCCAGCTAATCGCCGCACTGGAGTAGCCAAAAGCCGGGCCGACGAAAAGCCGCCTGTCCTTGCCGCAGCGCAGCATCGCATTTACATCGCGTGGGCCATGAGATCGACCAACGACATCCGCCGCTCCTTCCTCGACTTTTTCGAGAAGGCGGGGCACGCCCGGGTGCCGTCGGCGCCACTGGTCCCGCACAACGACCCGACATTGATGTTCGTCAACGCCGGGATGGTGCCGTTCAAGAACGTCTTCACCGGCCTCGAATCGCG
>JARXKO010000001.1:0-5183 GCA_030271595.1 Pseudomonadota bacterium
GCGCCCGCGCCGCCGAGCAAATGGCCGATCGCCGACTTGGTCGAACTCATCGACAGCGTGCCGATGGCGTTGCCGAACAATTTGCGCACCGCGCCCAGCTCGAGCTCGTCGCCGAGCGGGGTCGAGGTGCCGTGAGCATTGATATAATCGATGTCGCCCGGCGCCAGGCCCGACTTCTTGAGCGCCATTTCCATCGAGCGATACGCGCCCGAGCCTTCGGGATGCGGGGCGGTGACATGATAGGCATCGCCCGACAGGCCATAGCCGACGACTTCGCCGTAGATTTTGGCACCGCGCCGCTTGGCATGTTCATATTCCTCGAGCACGACGACCCCTGCGCCTTCGCCCATGACGAAACCGTCGCGGTCCTTGTCGTAAGGCCGGCTGGCTTTTTCCGGCTGATCGTTGAAATTGGTGCTGAGCGCGCGCGCTTGGGCGAAGCCGGCGATTCCAATCGGGCAGATGGTCGCTTCGGCGCCGCCGGCAAGCATGATGTCGGCATCATCGTCCTTGATCATCCGCGCCGCGTCGCCGATCGAATGGGCGCCCGTCGAGCAGGCGGTAACCACCGCGTGGTTGGGCCCCATGAGCCCGTATTTGATGCTCACCTGGCCCGAAATCAGGTTGATCAGCCGGCCATGGACGAAGTGCGGGCTGACCCGGCCGGGCCCCTTTTCGGCAAGCACCAGGGATTCCTTTTCGATCCCCGGAAGCCCGCCGATGCCCGAGCCGATCGAGCAGCCGGCGCGAAACCGCATCGCCTCGGGCATGTCGGTCAGGCCGGAATCCTCGATCGCCTGTCCGGCGGCATCGATGCCGTAGATGATGAACGGATCGACCTGGCGCTGGACCTTGTGGTCGACCCGCAGATTGGGGTCGAAACCATATTCATGGTCGGCGGGCTTCACTTCGCAGGCAATGCGGCATTTTTGGTCGGAGGCATCGAAATGCGTGATCGGCCCGGCTCCGCTCCTCCCTGCAAGAATGTTCTTCCAGGTGGTCTCGACGCTTCCGCCAAGCGGGGTCACCAGACCCATTCCCGTTACGACGACACGGCGCATTTCAATCCTCCACACAGCACAACAGGCCCAAACCCGTCATGGGCTGAGCCTGTCGGTACTCCGATCTGGCCTTCCAGCAAGCGCGGGCGGCCATGCCTCCGACCTGCTCAGGACAACCGCGGCAAGGGCCTCAGCCCTTGTTGTTGTCGATGAATTCGATGGCGTCGCGGACGGTCGTGATCTTCTCGGCCGCATCGTCGGGAATCTCGACCCCGAATTCCTCTTCGAACGCCATGACCAGCTCGACGATGTCGAGGCTGTCGGCGCCGAGATCATCGATGAAGCTGGCATCTTCGGTAACCTTGTCGGCCTCGACACCAAGATGTTCGACGACGATCTTCTTCACCCGATCAGCGGTCTCGCTCATGGAAACTATCCTCCGTTGTTCTTTCGAATTGCCCTAGCGAGGCGGGGTGAAGCGGGCAAGTGGCGCTTGGTCCGAGCCCTCGAGCATAACCGCCATTGCCGTTGGACCATCGAAGCGGCAATGCCCGGGCGATGAGTTGGTTGCGCCACAGGCTGACGGCACTATGGCCCCGTTCGACACGATGGCCCCCGCGGCGTTCACGGCCGCTGACCGCGGGCGAGGTGACGCTCGCGCAGTCGGTGTTTGGCACTGCCATCGATTACCCGCGGGTGCGGCTGATCCTCGGCAAATTCTGGCCGTTCCAGCCGCGGCGATCGGCGATGGCGCCGATGGGCGCGATCTATTTCCACCCCGACGGCGGCGGCTGGTCGGAGGATTTCGCCGCTGAACCGCTATTGCGCCAGGGCTTCTTCATCCATGAGATGACCCACGTGTGGCAGGCGCAAAAGGGCGGCCGATTGTTCCTGCCGCTGCTTCGTCATCCGTTTTGCCGGTACCAGTATCGCCTTGTGCCAGGGCGGCCCTTTGGCGGCTACGGGCTTGAGCAACAAGCGGAAATCGTGCGCCACCGCTTTCTCGCCGACCACGGCGGTGTGCCGCCTGTCTGCCCGCCGCGCAGCCTGTTGCACTTCACCGGAGCCGGCCAAAGCGTGTAGTAAATCTGCAACAGGGCCGTAACGAAATCTGCTCCGCAGGGCCCTCCCGACTCCCCACCGGCGCAAATTCGAGCGACAGTCGGTTGGTCATCGCGACCACAGGGGGAAATCGGTCCAATGCGCATCTCCACAGCACTGCTGCTCGGCACATCCGTTCTGGCGCTTGCAACGCCGGCCATGGCTCAGACCCAACAGGAAGACGTGGCGCAGGCCGCGAACCAGCAAACCAACCCGGCAACCCCGACGGTCGCCCAGCAATCATCGGCCGACGAGGGCGAGATCATCGTCACCGCGACCAAGCGCGCGAGCCGGGTTCAGGAAGTGCCGTTCTCGATCAACGCCCAGACCCAGGCCGACATCCAGCGCGCCAACGCCCAGACTCTGGAAGACATCAGCCGCAGCGTCGCCGGCCTCACGGTCCAAAACCTCGGGCCGGGCCAGAGCCAGGTGTCGGTGCGCGGCGTTTCCGCCGGTCAGATCGCCCGCGACCAGCCGGGCGTGAAGGAGCAGGTTGGCATCTATCTCGACGAAACCATCACCTCGCTGTCGCTGTTCACCCCCGACTTCGACCTGTTCGACCTCAACCGCGTCGAGACTCTGCGCGGACCGCAGGGAACATTGTTCGGCGCCGGCAGCGTCGGCGGCACCATCCGCTACATCACCAACCAACCCAACCTCGACCGGATCGAAGGATCGGTCGAAGGCGACATCAACCTCCCAAAAGGTGGCGGCCTTGGCTATGGCCTGAAGGGCGCGGTCAACGTCCCGCTCGGGCCGACGGCGGCGATCCGGGTCGTCGGCTACGGCACCCATTACGGCGGATTCATCGATTCGGTCGGCCCGTACAGCAAGAAAAACGTCAACGACGGCCGCCGCGTCGGCGGGCGCGTGTCGCTGCTGTTCGAACCCACGCCCGAGTTCAAGATCACCCCGCGCATCGCGTATCAGGAGGTCGAAGCCGGCGGCTTCAATCGCGAAGACCATTACATCCTGTTCGACAACCAGTTCACCTCGGGCGCTGGCGGGACGGACCTTGGCAAACGCAAGCAATATCTCAATTTCCGCGAACAGTTCAAAGACAAGACGCTCCTTGGCGACCTTGTCGCGAGCTATGATTTCGGACCTGCCGAATTAACCTCGGTATCGAGCTATTTGCATCGCAACATTCTCGTCAGCCGCGATGCTTCGGCCTTGACTGATTCGGTCACGATCAGCCCCTTTGTCCAGGTGTACGGAGTCGACCCGGCAGCGATTCCCCTGTTTTCCAACCTGCGGGACACGACCAAGCTCAAGCAATTCACCCAGGAATTGAGGCTGTCGTCCACCGGTTCGGGGCCGTTCCAGTGGGTGTTCGGCGGTTTCTATTCGCATGTGAACCGCAAATATGCGCAGCGCTTGCCGACCCCTGGCTATGACGCCTTTATCGACGCGGCGTTCGGCGCCGGAACCTCGGCTGCCGTGGCCAACGGCTTCCCGCTCAATTCGCCCTACAATGCCGACCTTCCGTACAAGATCACGCAGGAAGCCCTGTTCGGCGAAGCCAGCTACAAGTTCAACCAGTTCAAGCTGACCGCCGGCGCGCGCTATTACAATTTCCGCGAAAAGCGCGACTTCGTTTCCGGCGGCATTTTCTCCGACGTCAGCACCCACCTTGGCGACAAGACCAAGTCGAACGGCGTGTCGCCGCGAGTCATCCTCAGCTATGAGCCCAATCGCAACTTCAGCCTCAACGTCCAGGCTGCCAAGGGCTTCCGGCTGGGCGGCATCAACGACCCGATCAACGTCCCCTTATGCTCGCCCGAGGATCTCAAGACCTTTGGCGGACTTGGTGCCTATAAGGACGAGACGCTGTGGAATTACGAAGCCGGCGTGAAATATTCCAAACATGGCTTCACCTTCAATGCCGCGGCGTATCACAACGAAATCCGCAACCTCCAGGTCACGCTGACGGCCGGTAGCTGCTCGTCGCGCGTCGTGTTCAACGTGCCCAAGGCCCATTCGACTGGGATCGAGGCGGAATTGTCCGCCCACCCGCTCCCGGGCCTCGATCTTTCGCTCAACGCCAACGTCCAGAGCGCGAAATTCGATTCGACCGTGATCGGCGGGGTTCCGCCAGTCCCGATCGGCGGCATCGTAAAGGGCAATCGCCTGCCAACCGTTCCCAAATTCCAGATTGCCGCGGTCGCAACCTATGGGCAGCCGCTCAGTGACAGTGCGGACTGGTCGATAACTGGCAGCGTCCAGCATATCGGCGACCGCTTCGGCGAGCCTGGCGACCAGGTCCCTGGCGCCGGTCTGGTCGGCAATGCGCTGTTCTTCGATCCGGCGACCGGCGCCTATGGCAGCGATATCAACGACATCGGATCGTTGCGGCTGCCGGCCTACACGCTGGCCAATCTGTCGGGTAGCGTCCACTGGAACAGCGGGCTTGAAGTCACGCTCTACGTGAAGAACTTGTTCGATGCGAACCCCAAGCTGGCGATCGACCGCGAACGCGGACTTCGGGCCCGCTTCGGGTATCTGATCGGCAACCCCCGGACGATCGGCCTGACGGTGCGCAAGAGCTTCGGCTCGGCGCCGCCGCCGCCGCCACCGCCGCCGGTCATGCTGCCGCCGCCACCTCCGCCCCCGGTGGAGGCCGCGCCTCCGCCACCACCCCCACCGCCACCACCGCCGCCCCCGGTAACCGGCGGCGAGCGCGGCCAATAGCGGATCGATGAACCAGGACGGTGGCGATGTTTCCAGGCCGCCGGCCTTGCACCTGACGCGCCGCTCGCTCCTCATCGGGGCGGGCGGCGCTGCCGTTTCGCCGGCATCGGCCGCGGGTCGTGGGAAGGCCCGCAAGCGCCCCCGGGTCGTCGTCATCGGAGCCGGCGTGTTCGGCGCGTGGACCGCGCATCATCTGCAGCAGCGCGGCGCCCATGTGACCCTGATCGATGCCTTCGGCCCGGCCAACAGCAAGGCCTCGTCGGGCGGGGAATCGCGGGTCACGCGCGCCGCTTATGGCAAGGACGACATCTACACCCGGATGGCGATGGATTCGCTGCCGCAATGGCACGCGCTGAGCAAAGTCAGCGGAATGCCGATCTTCATTCCCGC
>JARXKO010000001.1:5283-9499 GCA_030271595.1 Pseudomonadota bacterium
CTGGTCCAGCCACCGGCCAGTGCCGGCGCGGCCCAAATCGGGGCGGTCCAACTGGCCGATGGCGCGAGGATCGGGGGCGACCTCTTCGTCTTCGCTCTCGGGCCGTGGCTGCCCAAACTTTTTCCGGACGCGATCGGCGACAAGATCCTGCCCACCCGGCAGGAGGTGTTTTTCTTCGCTCCGCCTTCGGGCAGTCGCAGTTTCGAGGTCGGCCAGATGCCGGTGTGGGCCGATTTCAACGACGGCGACATCTTCTACGGCTTTCCCGACATCGAGGCGCGCGGGGTCAAGTTCGCGCATGACGCGCACGGCCCGAAGGTCGATCCCGATACCCAGGACCGCCGGCCGAGCGCAGCAGCGCTCGAGGAAGTGATCGCGTATCGCGACCGCCGCTTCCCGCTGCTCAAGGGCGCGACCCTGACCGAATCCCGGGTCTGCCAATATGAGAATAGCTCGAACGGCGACTTCATCGTCGATTTCCATCCCCGGCTGGGCAATGTGCTGGTGGTCGGCGGGGGATCCGGCCATGGCTTCAAACATGGCCCCGAAGTCGGGCGCTACGCGGCCGAGCGCTTGCTCGGACTGCGCTCGCCCGAACCGCGTTTCAGCCTTGCGTCAAAAAGCGATGTCCACCACCGCGAGGTCCATTAGCCGGGCTTTTTGGCGACCCCGACCAGCGCCGGCCTGAGCAAGCGGTCCTTCATCACATAGCCGGACTGCAGTTCCTCGATCACCGTCCCCGGCTCTTCATTGCTGGGAATTTCGACCATTGCCTGGTGGCGGTTGGGATCGAGCGCCAGGCCCTTGGCGGGAACCCGTTCGACCCCGTTGCGCTGGAATACCGAATCGAGCTCGCGCAGCGTGGCTTCGATGCCGCTGACGAAATTGGCCATGTCGCCGTCGCGCGCGCCCTCTGGAACATGGTCGATCGCCCGTTGCAGATGATCGCGCACGGCCAGCATGTCGCGGGCGAATCCGGCCGCGGCATAGGTCCGCGAATCGGCCATTTCCTTGTCCATCCGCCGGCGCGCATTCTGCAGCTCCGCGGCGGCATAAAGCGCCTTGTTATTGGCCTCTTCGAGCTCGGCCTCAAGCTCGGCCAGGCGGTCGTGCTCGGCCAGCTCGGGCGCTCCCGCGGCCGTCTCCTCACGCAGCGCTTCGGCGTCGTCGTGCAACTCTTCGTCTTCGGTCATGCCATCAATCTCGTCAGTGCTTTTGCGGTGAATACAACCATGGGGACCACCCGGGCGTAGTTCAACCGGGTCGGGCCGATGACCCCGACCACGCCGACCACCTGACCCTGGGTCCCGCGATAGGGCGCGGCGATAACCGACGAACCGGACAAGGCAAAGGTGCGATTTTCCGAACCGATGAAAACCCTGCAGCTGGGGGCATCGCGGGCGCCCTCCAGAAGTTTGGCGATTTCCTGGCGGTCCTCGAGCTCGTCGAGCAACTGGCGAACCCGCTCGAGGTCCTCGGCGGCGCTGTCGTCGATGAGATTGGCCTGACCACGGACGATCAGCACCGGGCGCCGGGCATGGTCCTGGCTCCACGCCGCAAGGCCCGAGGCGACGAGTTCGGCGGCGGCTCCGTCGACCGCCTCCTTGCGCTCGCGGATTTCGGTGCGCAGCCGGGCGCCGGCCTCGGCCAGGGTCAGCCCGCTCAATCGCGCATTGACGAAATTGCTGACCTGGGTGAGGCCGTCGGCATTGGTCGCTCCGTCGAGCGTGATGACCCGGTTTTCGACGCTGCCGTCGGCGCCGACCAGCACCGCCAGCGCCCGGCCCCTGTCGAGCGGCACGAAATTGAGCTGCTTGAGCGTCAACTCGCGCTTCGGCGCGAGCACCAGCCCGGCCGCCTGCGACAATCCCGACAGCGCCGATGACGCCGCGGCGAGCGCATCCTCGATCGGCTGGTCGCGGACGATCTGACGCTCGATCTCGCGGGTTTCGCGCGGATCGGGAGCGGCCACTTGCATGATTCCGTCGACAAACAGGCGCAGCCCGCTGTCGGTCGGGATTCGCCCGGCCGAGGTGTGGGGATGGGTCAGCAGCCCGCGCTCCTCGAGCTCCTGCATCACCCCGCGGATCGAGGCTGGGGACAGGTTCACGCTGTCCGCCAGCGCCTTCGACCCGACCGGAAGCCCGCGCTCGATATAGCTGTCGACCACGGCTGCGAAAATCTCGCGCATTCGGTCGCTGAGCTCGGTGATCGGCTGGGTCATCCTGATCGTCATTGCAAGGATCGTAGTGACGAAGCAAATCCAGGCGCAAAAAACTGGATTGCTTGGCTCGGCTCGCAATGACGGTGGCGAACTGGTTCGGCCCGGTCTAGGGACGCAGCCAACCAGTATCAGGAGACCGTGTTTATGCGCCCTTCCGGCCGCGCCCCCGACCAGATTCGCGCTCTGAATTTCGAGCCCGGCTTCACCCGCCATGCCGAAGGCTCCTGCTTGGTCAGCTTCGGCGACACCCGCGTCTTGTGCACCGCCAGCGTCGAGGATCGGGTTCCGCCGTTCCTTCGCGGCAAGGGTCAGGGCTGGGTCACCGCCGAATATGGAATGCTTCCCCGCGCCACCCACACCCGCGGCAACCGCGAGGCGGCCAAGGGCAAGCAATCGGGCCGCACTCAGGAAATCCAGCGGCTGATCGGGCGTAGCCTGCGCGCCGTGGTCGACATGAAAGCGCTTGGCGAGCGCCAGATCACGATCGATTGCGATGTCATCCAGGCCGATGGCGGGACCCGCACCGCGGCGATTTCGGGTGGCTGGGTCGCGCTGCGCATCGCGGTCGACAAATTGGTCGCCTCAAAAGCGCTGACCAAGGACCCGATCGCGACCCAGGTGGCCGCGGTGAGCTGCGGCATTTACGAGGGCACGCCGGTCCTTGACCTCGATTATGACGAAGACAGCAAAGCCCATTCCGACGGCAATTTCGTCCTTACCGGCGACCATAATATCGTCGAGGCGCAAGTGGCCGCCGAGGGCGCGACCTTTGACGAGGAAGCGCTGTTGCGCCTGCTCCGGCTGGCACGGATCGGCTGCGCCGACATTTTCGCGGCGCAGTTGAAAGCCACGGGCCGGTGAGGGAAATCGGACCCAAATTGGTCATCGCCACTCACAATGCTGGTAAATTGCGCGAGATCGGCGACTTGCTCAAGCCGCTTGGGATCGAGTGCGTCGGGGCCGAGGAATTGGACCTGCCGGAACCCGAGGAGATCGGCGTCAGCTTCGCCGACAATGCCGACCTGAAAGCGCGCGCGGCGGCCGATCTGTCGGGTCTGCCCGCGCTTGCCGACGACAGCGGACTGTGCGTCGATGCGCTCCACGGCAAGCCCGGTATAGTCTCCGCCCGCTGGGCAGAGGACGAGCATGGCGAGCGCGGCTGGCTACGAGCGATGGAGCGCGTGTGGCGCAAGACCGAAGCCGCCGGCCCAGAGGCTGGGCACGACGCGCATTTCGCCTGCGCTTTGGCGATCGCCTGGCCCAATGACGGGCAAGCGGAGACGTTCGAGGGCCGGGTCGACGGCACCTTGGTGTGGCCGCCGCGCGGCGACAGGGGTTTCGGCTATGATCCGATGTTCGTGCCCGTCGGCGGAGACTTGACGTTCGGCGAGATGGAGCCCGCGGCCAAGCACAAGATCAGCCACCGAGCTGCGGCGTTCGCCAAGTTTGTCGCGGCGCTCGGGTGACAATCCCCCTCCGGCCCGCGGGAGGGGGTTTGGCCCTCTACGTCCACTGGCCGTTTTGCGTTTCGAAATGTCCGTATTGCGACTTCAACAGCCATGTCCGCGACGGGATTGACCAGAAACAATGGCGCGGCGCGTTGCTTTGCGACCTCGCCCACGAGGCTGCGCTTCTTCCGGGCCGCCGACTAACCAGCATCTTCTTCGGCGGTGGCACGCCATCGCTGATGGAGCCGGCCACAGTCGCGGCGGTGATCGGCGCGGCGCGGGCGCATTGGACCGCAACTGACGACGTGGAAATCACGCTCGAGGCCAATCCCAATAGCGTCGAAGCCGCGCGCTTCGCCGATCTGGCGGCGGCCGGGGTCAATCGTCTGAGCTTGGGGCTGCAGAGCTTCCGCGACTCCGATCTCGCCTTCCTCGGCCGCGCCCATTCGGCGGCCGAGGGACTGGCCGCGCTCGACACCGCTCAGCGCCATTTCGACCGCGTCAGCGTCGACCTCATTTACGCTTTGCCCGGCGACGATGAAGC
>JARXKO010000001.1:9599-22216 GCA_030271595.1 Pseudomonadota bacterium
ATTTCGACCGCGTCAGCGTCGACCTCATTTACGCTTTGCCCGGCGACGATGAAGCCAAATGGTCCGCCGATCTTGACCGTGCGCTGAAGCTCGGGACCAGCCATTTGTCGCTTTATCAATTGACCATCGAGCCGGGGACCCGCTTCGCCAGCGATGTCGCCAAGGGCCGATTCAAACCGCTCGGCGACGAGCAAGCGGCAGAATTGTTCGAACTCACTCAGGAGCGCAGCGCCGCCGCTGGCTTGCCAGCTTATGAAATCAGCAATCACGCCGCGCCGGGCGCGGAAAGCCGCCACAACCTGACCTACTGGCGCTACGGCGACTATGCCGGGATCGGACCCGGAGCGCACGGCCGGCGGCAGGGCATGCGGACGATGCGCCACCGCAAGCCCGAGAACTTCCTCGCCGCGGTGGCGCGCAATGGTCACGGCCATGCCGAGGAAGCCGTGCTGAGCCCGGTCGAGGCCGGCGACGAAGCCTTGGTCATGGGCCTGCGCCTGGCCGAAGGGGTCGATGCCGACGCCATAGCCGCACGGGTCGGTGTCGGTCAGGTCGTCGACTGGCGGCGGGTCGACCGGCTCGTTGCTTCAGGGCACCTTAGCCGCTGCGACGGAAGGATCGCGCTCACTGGACGCGGGCGCTTGCTGCTCGATCACATCCTCGGCGCGATCGCCGCGAGCGCGCCTATGGCTTCGGCGGTTTGCTAGTTACGGCGGCGGCGGTCGGCGACTCGGCCCCGCCAACCATGAAGCGGTAGTGTTCGACCGGGCTCGAGACATAATCCTCGATCGTCAGATCGGCGTCCGCGGCGGCGGCTTTCTTGGCCATTCCATTCTTGAGGTTGAAGGCCTGCAGGGCGCTCCGCAGCGAACCGATCTGAACGCCGCACGAACTGCGCATATAGGCCTCGAAAGCGTCCGCACCGACATTTTCGGAGCGGGCCTTGTCGGCCGACGCGCGCATGCATTCGCGAAAAGCATCGCGCGGGACATTGATCACTGCCTGAAGCGCGGTCAGAGTGATCGTCGTGGCACCAACCAGTAGAATCATCGCTCCTCTCCCGGGAAACAGTCGATGAAGAGTCGCAGCATGACTCTTTTTCCGTTCGATTGGAAGGGGTTATTTGAACATGTCGGCCGCTGAAGGACTTGCCCCCGGGCTCTATGTCGTCGCGACTCCGATCGGCAATCTGGGCGATCTCACGGTCCGCGCCGCCGATGTCCTGGCGCGCGCCGACCTCATCCTTGCCGAAGACACGCGGGTCACCGGCAAATTGCTCGCCCATAGCGGTTCGAAGGTGCCGCTACGCCGCCACGACGATCATTCAAGCGACGACGAACGGGCGCGGGTGGTGGCGATGCTCGGCGACAAAGCGGTGGCTTTGGTCAGCGATGCCGGGACGCCGCTGATTTCCGATCCCGGATACCGCCTGGTGCGCGATGCGCGGGCCGCCGGTCGGACCATCCATACGCTACCGGGACCGTGCGCCGCGATCGCCGCGCTGACGCTGGCCGGACTTCCGACCGACCGCTTCCTGTTCATCGGGTTCCTCCCGGCCAAGGCCAAGGCGCGGGCCGATGCCATCGCCGAAGTCGCGGGTCTGCGCGCCACTGTGCTGCTGTACGAAAGCGGGCCGCGGCTGGCGGCAACACTGGCAGCGCTGGCGCAGGGACTTGGGGACCGCGAGGCGGCGGTGGCGCGCGAAATCACCAAGCTTCACGAGGAATGCGTGAGCGGGAGCCTGAGCGACCTCGCCCGGCGCTATGCCAATTCACCGCCCAAGGGAGAAATCGTCATCGTCGTCGGCCCGCCGGCGGAGCAGGCCGAGGCCAGTGACGACGAGCTCGACCAGGCGCTTGACGAGGCGCTCAAGGATCGCTCGCCATCGCGCGCCGCGGCCGAGGTCGCAGAGCGGCTCGGGGTACCGCGCAAGCGCGCTTACGCCCGCGCACTCGAACGGTCGCAATGACCCGCCGGGCGGCCGAACAGCGCGGCCGCGGCGCCGAGACACTGGCGTGCTGGTATCTGCGCCTCAAGGGGTGGCGGATCCTTGCCCGCCGGGCCCGCGTTGCGGGCGGCGAAGTCGACATCGTGGCGCGGCGCGGCCGCACTGTCGCCTTTGTCGAAGTCAAGGCGCGCTCAAGTCTCGATTCGGCAGGACTGGCGCTCGACCGCCACCGCCTCAAGCGAGTCGCGGCGGCCGCCGAACAGCTCGCCCCGCGCTTCGCCCGCGACGGCGACTCCGTGCGCATCGACGCGTTGTTCATCGTCCCCGGGCGCTGGCCGCGCCACCTCGCCAATGTCTGGCTGGGTTAGACGGAGGGAAACCGTTCGCCCGAGCTTGTCGAAGCCGTGCCCTTCTTATAGCGCCGGGACAGGACAGCCCTTCGACATGCTCAGGGCGAACGGAGTGAATCAATGGCCCTTCGCGTCGCCGTCCAGATGGACCCATTGGAATCGATCGGTATCGCCGGCGATTCGACCTTCGCGCTGATGCTCAAGGCGCAGAGCCTGGGTCACGAATTATTCCATTATCTCGCCGGCGACCTGACCTATGAGGACGGACGGCTTTACGCCGGCGCTCACCGGGTCAGCGTCAAAGCGGTCGAGGGCGATCATTTCAGCCTCGGCGAGTTCGCTGTCCTCGACCTTGGCAGCGATGTCGACGTGGTGCTGATGCGCCAGGACCCGCCGTTCGACCTTGGCTACATCACCGCCACCCATTTGCTCGAACGGATCGCGGGCGAGACATTGGTGGTCAACGATCCCAAATCCGTCCGCGACTGCCCCGAGAAATTGTTTGTTCTGGATTTCGCGCGCTTCATGCCGCCGACGATGATCACCCGGTCGCTGGGCGCGGCGCGCAAGTTCCTTGCAAGCCACGGCGCGGCGGTACTCAAGCCGCTCCACGGCAATGCCGGCAAGGCGGTCTTCAAGATCGAGCGCGAGGGCGCCAATCTGGCGGCGCTGATGGAGCTGTTCAACGCCACCTATCGCGAACCGCACATAATTCAGGCGTTCGTCCCCGAAGTCGCCCAGGGGGACAAAAGGATCATCCTCATCGATGGCAAGGTCACGGGCGCGATCAACCGCTTGCCGGCGAAAGGCGAAATCCGCTCGAACCTCGCGGCGGGTGGCCACGCTTCGGCGACCGAGCTGACGGAAACCGAGCGCGAAATCTGCGCGTCTTTGGGACCCGAGCTCAAGCGGCGCGGCCTGCTGTTCGTCGGGATCGACGTGATCGGGGGGCGCTGGCTGACCGAGATCAACGTCACCTCGCCGACCGGAATCGTCGCCGTCGACGCCTTCAACGGCAGCGATACGCCCGGACTAATCTGGGACGCGATCGCGCGAAAAGTCGCGGCGCGCTCGAAATAACTTCCATTTCGGAGTTGTGACGCCGCGAAAACCGCCAGAAATCACGGTTACCGATCTGTCCAACATGGCTGTTTAGGACTCTGTTTACGCGGCTGGCATAGCGATGAAGCGTCGCGGGGCGCTGGTTGCCCCACTAACTGGCCGTCCCGCGACAGCCTTCCCCCCAATCGAACTCCTCAGGCGCGCGGGTGGGCGTGGCGATAGACGTCGAGCAGACGAGCGGCATCAACCGCGGTGTAAATCTGGGTCGACGACAGGCTGGCATGGCCGAGCAGTTCCTGAAGCGAGCGCAGATCGGCCCCGCGGGCCAGCAAATGGGTCGCGAAGCTGTGGCGCAAGGCGTGCGGCGTGAGGCTGTCGGGCAGGCCCAGGCGGCGGCGCGCAGCAGCGACCACCCGGCGGACGAGGTCGGGGTTGAGCGGGCCGCCGCGAGCGCCCTTGAACAGCGGCGTATCGCCGCTCAGCGGATAGGGGCAGGCGGCGGCATAATGTTCGATCGCCTGTTTGACCATCGCGACAATTGGCACCACCCGGGTCTTGGCGCGCTTGCCCGTGACCCGCAGGGTGGCGCCGATCGGCAAATCGCGAGCAGTCAGCGACAGCGCCTCGGCGACCCGCAGCCCGGCACCATAAAGCAGCAACAGGATGGCAAGATCGCGCGCGCCGATCCACGGCTCGCTGGCCGCGGCTCCGGCATCCTCGGCGAGGCTGACGGCGTCTTCGGGCGAGGCCGGGCGCGGCAAGGTACGCGGTCGCTTGGGTGCCCGGATCCTGGGCAGCTGGGCATGATTGCCGGTGCTTTCGGCCGCATAATTGAGGAATGCGCGCACCCCCGACAGCTCGCGCCCCGCCGAAGCCGCGCCAAGCCCTTCGGCGCGGCGGTGAGCAAGGAAGGCGCGCAGATCGGTCGAGCCGAGGCCCAATAGCGAGTCGCCGGCCACGGCTTCGCCGCGATACAGGCCGAGGAAATCGATCAGCCGATGCGCGGTCGCGACATAGGCGCGCACGGTATGCGCCGAGCGGCGGCGGTCGTGTTGAAGGTAACTGGCCCAGCGTCCGGCCAGATCATGGGCCGGATGGCGGTCCGTTGCGGTCAGTCTGTCGGCGCTGTCAGCCACCGCGCCAGCATAGCGGCAAGGCTGCGGCCTAGGAACCGCAACAATATCGCGCCGTGGCGGGTGTCGGGGCTGAGCGCGTCGCGCTGCCCCAGGAGGAGGAGCCCGCGCGGCAGGCCGGCGCCGCAATCGACCGCGATCAACGCCTCGGCGCGGATGGTCTTGCTCATCGGGCCGAACAGCGGATGGCCGCGCGCGACCCCGCGCATCTCGACATCGCCGACCTGGCTGATCGAGCGCTCGAGCAGGCGCGGCTCGATCCGCTGGACTCCATGGCAGTCGGCGCGAAAGCCGTCGCCGCCGATGATCAGCGCGAAAGCGACCGAGTCGAGGCCCAGAATAAGCGGCCAGTCCTCAGTCACGACCGCCACCAATTGTTCGATCCCGCCAGCGCCGATCGCCGCGAGCACCGCTTCGTGGATCGAGGCGACCGCGCCCGAATGGCCGCGGGCGAAGGCGATCAGGTCGGCGCGCGCCTCCTCGGCCGCGCCAAGCCGCTCGCGCAATCGGGCCAGTGCCCGGTCCTCGAAGGGAATGACCGTCGCCATGGCGCAAGGTCTAGCGCCGCAACGGTTAAGATCCGGTGGCCGCGCAGCGCCGCGAGCGCCGCTCAAACGCAAAGCGGCGGCGCCTTTCGGCACCGCCACCCGCTTCGCTTAAGCCGCAAAGCTTAGAGCGAGTTCGAAACGTTATTGAAGGTCGTGCCGAGCTTTACGCCGATGCTCTGCATGGCGCCAATGGCGGCCACCGCAATGAGGGCGGCGATCAGGCCGTATTCAATGGCGGTCGCACCCTTTTGGTTACGAATCAGCTTCAGAAATTTGCTCATGTCGGGCTCCCTAGCTCCACAATAGAGGCGTCAACTCTGCCCCGGACTGCAGGTGTGTTTGCAGCTTGCGGTCATTTTAGGGTGCGGACGGTTAAAAAAGTCTTTCGCGCGAGCGTATCCGAAACATTAAATTTCGCGCCCTCGATCAGGCGATTTTCTGTCCCGTCGATTGCCAATCCTTGAGGAAGCTGGCGAGTCCGGCGTCGGTCAGCGGATGTTTGAACAATTGCCAGATGACCGCCGGCGGCGCGGTCATTACATCGGCGCCGATCTTGGCGGCTTCGAGGACGTGGATCGGGCTGCGCACGCTGGCGACCAGGATTTGCGTCGAGAAGTCATAATTGTCGTAAATCATCCGGATGTCGGAAATGAGTTCCATCCCCGGCTGCCCGATATCGTCCAGACGGCCGACGAAGGGGGAAATGAAGCTGGCGCCGGCTTTGGCTGCAAGGAGCGCCTGGTTGGCCGAGAAACACAGGGTCACATTGACCATGGTGCCGTCCCCGCTGAGCTTCTTGCAGGTCTTGAGCCCATCGGGCGTGAGCGGCACCTTGATCGTAATATTGTCAGCGATTTTCCGCAGGCGCTCGGCTTCCTTCATCATCCCGGCATGATCGAGCGCGACGACCTCGGCCGAGACCGGGCCGCTCACGACCTTGGCAATCTCAGTGACCACCTCGATGAAGTCGCGACCGGATTTCTTGACCAACGATGGATTGGTGGTGACCCCGTCGAGGAGCCCGCTCGAGGCGAGTTCGCGGATGTCGGCGATGTCGGCGGTGTCGGCGAAAAATTTCATGGGATTTGCGCGAGTCCGGGCTTTGGTCGATTGGAAAGCGAACGAATAGCCGGTGCGGCGCCGTCCGTCACCCGATTCGAAGGAGCTGGCGACGAAATGAGCGAATATGTGCGGGTTGAGCGGGATGGCGAGCTGCTGGCCATCACGCTGGCGCGGCCCGAACGGCGCAATGCCATCACCGTCGAGATGTACAGCGCGCTCGGCGATGCGATCGCGGCCGGCGCCGATCCCGAGGTCAGGCTGATCACCATCCGCGGCGAAGGCAGCGATTTCACCGCCGGCAACGACCTTGCCGACTTCATGACCGCCTTGCCGCGGGCGTCCGATGAAGAAATTCCGGTGTGGCGGCTGCTTCGCCTGCTGGTCGAGAACCAGACTCCGCTTGTCGCCGCGGTGCAGGGCAATTGCGTCGGCATCGGAACCACCATGCTGCTTCACTGTGACCTGGTGGTGGTCGCGGACAACGCGTGCTTCAAAATGCCGTTCGTCGAGCTTGGGCTGGTGCCCGAAGCGGCGAGTTCGCTGCTGCTGCCCGATCTCGCCGGTCGCCGCCGCGCCGCACGCTATTTGCTCCTTGGTGAAAGCTTTGGCGCCGAGGAGGCCCTCGCTATCGGACTGGCAAGCCACCGCGCGGTCCCCGCCGAGCTCGATCAGCGTCTCGGCGAAATCGTCACCGCGCTGCTCGCCCAGCCGCGCGAAGCCCTGCGCGCGACCCAGCGGCTGCTGCGCGACGGACCGCGGGACGAGCTTTTAACGCGAATCGCGCTTGAAAATGCATCGTTCGGCGAGCGCCTTGAATCGGCCGAAGTGAAAGAAGCGATCACGAAGTTCTTCGCCGCCCGCTCGGCCCGGAGCCCGGGCTGATCGTCAGGCGGTGCTGATCCACACGCGCTTCGAGCGGCTGACCGTGATGGTCGGCCCGGGGATGATCAGCAGGTTGGTCGACTGGGTGTAGGACACCTGAAGATCGAGGTAATTGCCGCCATCCTGGGTTCCCGACACCGGGTTCGAAATCGTGAAACTGCCGGGCCCGATACCGTACACCGTCGATTGAATTTTCGACTTGATGGTGGAGGTCGTGGGCGTTGGGTAAAGGGTCGCATAGCGCGCGCCTTCGCCCAAGCCGTGCTGGATCCCAGACATGGCGCGGAACACCAGACCCGCCTGGACGATCGCCCACATGAGCACAATGAGCGCCGGCAGGGCCACCGCAATCTCGATGATCGCCGAGCCGCGCTCGTTGCTGATCAGGCGCCGGGTCATTCGATTCGCACTCCGGCGGTGGCACTGATGTGATAGGTCCCGTCGGCGTTGATTCCGGACAGATGCATTGGAAACAGCGGTTTGTATTTGTCGGTGACGAGGACCGAGATCCACTGGCTCTCGGTCTGGCCGGTCGGGCAATCGACCGCGCTCGACACGCTGCCGTTGCATTCCAGCCGATAGGTTACCGTGACATTGCTCAACGGAACCCCGGCCTGGGTCGCGGCCTCGTTCTGAAGCGTTGCCTCGACGGTATCGTTGGCGCTCGTATTCATGATCTTTTCAATCGCGCGCTGCGCCGCCTGCTCCAGCTTGAGCTTGCGTCCGAAGGCGTTCGACAGGTCGACGACGCCGATGATCATCGTCGCCAGCACCGGCGCGATCATCGCCAGTTCGACGATCGCGGCGCCGCGGCTATCGCGGGCGAGCGTGTGCAGCGGCCAGCGCATCACGCGACCAACCGGACCCGCTTGCCACCCTGGATGATGGTATTGCCGTAAGCGGCGCAATTGGCGGCCTTCTTGAACTTGTTCGACGTGCTGCTGTTGCCGCTGAACGTGAGGTCGCGGGCAACCAGCTGGGTGCAGGTCGCGGAGGAAGTTCCGGTGCCGTTGTAATCGAGCGACGATTTGGGGAAATACACCGCGCCGTTGATGATCGAGCTGCTATTCCCGTTGATCTTGTTGCTGTTATTGGTCGCCCGCCGATCCTGAAAGATCGCAATGCCCTTGTAGGTCCCGGACGCCGGGGCGTTCAAATTGATATTGGCGGTGGCATTGACCTTGAACGAGCCGATGGTGGCATTGCTCGCGGTGCTGCTGTTGGTCAGCACGATGGTGCACGACGAACAGGTGATATTGCCCTGGATGAAGGCGTCGCCGCCGTTGATGTAATAGGTCCCGTCGGGCAGCGTCAAAGTCTTGTTCGGACTGACCGACAGCGACGAGAAGCAATTGTACTTCTTGCCAGACGCATCGGTCAGCGCGAGGTTGGTCGTCTCACTCAGCGCCGCGCTCTTGCAATTCATGTCGGACGCCACGGGATTCACGTTGGCGAAGGGATCGGCGAGCGCCGGAGAATACGGCTGATAGGTCTGGACATTCCAGTTCGACGATTGCTGGATTCCGCCGACTGCGGCGACCGAATTGGCGGTCACCGTGGAACTCCCCTTGGCATAAGCCGAGTTGTTCGAGGGCGAATTGCTCATCAGGCTGCAATCGAGCTCCATTCCGGCATTGCCGGTAATCGAAATGCCGGTTGTCGCCGCATTATTTTCCAGGCTGAGGACGCACATGTCGTCGGTGCCCGGAACGCTCGCCGCGGTGGCGGTGGTCTTGATCAGCGGCGGGTTGGTCATGAACATTCCGCTGAAGGAAAGCTTGCGCTGGACCGCCAGCGTGACGGTCACCTGATCGACCTTGGTGGTCGTGTCGGTGGGGTAGCTGATCTGGGGATAGCCCGCCTGGAGCGACAGACCGGTATGCTGGTTGAGCGACAAATCGTGACTGACCGCGGTCGACGTCGTCGAGGTCAGGCCGCTATTGTTGGCGCGATCATAGACCCCGGCGATGGCCGCCGAATCGGCTGCCCGCTGCAGCTGGCGTTTCCACATCGCCCACTGGATGGTGTCGGTGGCAAGGCCGGCCGAACCGATCATCAACGGCATTGCAGCGGCGGCAATGATAAGGGCGTTGCCGCGTTTGTCCTTGAACAGCTTGCGCAGGAAATTGAACATCGAATCCTCGCCGGACCAGTGAGATTTGTCCCTCCACTAGCGCGGACACGGTGAGCGAAGCGTTGAAGGCCATGGTTAACGCCGCCGAAGCAAGCACGGCTTGAACCACGCTGTATTGTCGCTATAATACAGTAGGAAAGCCCTTGCGCGGGCGTCGGCGCCATTCCACCTGTGGCACCGACGCCCGCGAGACGGCGATGAAAGGAATGACAGCGATGGCCAAAAGCCCCGCCACCGAAGCACCGACCGCGACCAAGCTCAAGCTCGATCCGCCCGAGGCCCTGCAGCGGATCGAACCGGCCGAAGCCGCCGGCCTGGTCCCGCTCAAAAGCGCCGAAGTGAACGAGCTCGACAAGCGCGTGGCGGCCTTCGTCGACGAGCTTGCAGCGCTCGACAGCAACAGCCCCGAATTCGGCAAGAAGGTCGACCAGCTGACCGCGATGGGGCGCAAGGAAATCGCCGAGGCGGCGGGCGCCTCCAACCGCTTCCTCGACCGGCCGGTGAAGGCGATCGACAGCGACACCGGGATCGGCGCCGATCTGACCGAGCTTCGCCGAACGGTCGAGGCGCTCGATCCCAAGGAAGCGGGCAAGGGCATGACCACCCGCAAGTTCCTCGGCATCATTCCGTTCGGCAACCGGGTCAATCGCTACTTCGACAAATATCGCAGCAGCCAGACCCACATCTCCTCGATCCTTCAGCGCCTCGGCAACGGCAAGGACGAGTTGCTGATGGACAATGCCGCGATCGACACCGAGCGCACCGGCCTGTGGAAGACCATGCACAAGCTCGAGCAGATGGTGCATATCTCCAAAAGCCTCGACCAGAAGCTCGAGGATAAGGCCAATGAGCTCGACGCAGTTGAGCCGGCCAAGGCCAAGGCGATCCGCGAGAGCGCTTTATTCTACACCCGCCAGCGGACCACCGATTTGCTCACCCAGATGGCGGTGACGGTCCAGGGCTATCTCGCGCTCGATCTGGTCAAGAAGAACAATGTCGAGCTGGTCAAGGGCGTCGATCGCGCCTCGACCACGACCGTGTCGGCGCTGCGCACCGCGGTCACCGTCGCGTCCGCCATGTCCAACCAGCGGCTGGTGCTCGAGCAGGTCAATGCGCTCAACACCACCACCGCAAGCATGATCGACACCACGGGCGAGCTGTTGAAGACCCAGTCGGCCGCGATCCACGAACAGGCGTCGGGATCGACCATCCCGCTCGAAACGCTGCAGCGCGCGTTCCAGAACATCTACGACACCATGGACCAGATCGACGCGTTCAAGCTCGCCGCGCTCGAAAATATGAAGCAGACCGTCGCCACGCTCGGCAGCGAAGTCGAGAAGTCCAAGGGCTATATCGCCCGCGCCGAGGGCGTCGCCCAGGGGCGGATCGAAAGCCAGACCTCGCCGTTCGAGGCGCTCGAGTCGAAGTGACCCCCGACGACATCGGCCGCGTCTTCGCCCTCGCCGAAGACAGTTTCGAGCGCGCTTCGGCGAGCTCCGCCAAGACCGCGCAGGCGATCAGTCGCGCGGATCAGGTGCTCACTCGATCGACGTCGAGCGACGGCGTCGCCCGAGCTGCTGCCCGGCGCGAACGCAGCCGGCTCAACGCCGGCCTCGGTCGCACCGCCAGGCGCGTCGCGCTCGCGATCCTGGCGGTGTGGATCGCGACCATGATCATCGGTTTCGTCAAGCCGATCGGGCTGTTCGGGCTGCTGATCGCGATCGCCGCCGGCCTGGTGCTGATAGGCGCGGCCGTGATGTCGTCCAAGCGCTCGGCCGCGCCCGCGCTTCCGGCGCCCGATCTGCCCAGCGGCGTGCTGGTCGAGCGGCTCGATTCCTACCTCTTTCGAGCGCGCGCGTCGCTCCCTGCCCCAGCCCAGAGCGAGATCGACCGCATGCTTGCCGCGCTGCCCAACCTCAAGCCGACGCTCGAGCGGATCGACCCGCTTGAGCCCGCGGCGCAGGATGCGCGGCGGCTGATGGGCAAGCATCTGCCCGGGCTGATCGACCACTATCTCGCGGTGCCCGCGGCCTATCGCGGCGCCGCCGACGCCGACGGGGTCAGCGTCGACCAACGGCTGGTCGATGCACTGCGCGCCGGCCGCGAAGCGCTCGACGATACGGGCAAGCGCCTCGCCCGCGGCGACGTCGCCGCCTTCGAAACGCAGGGCCGGTTCATCGAATCGCGCTACGGCGACCAACCGCTCGACAGCTGAAAGCCATTGCAGGCGCGCTTCCGCTTGTGCAGGTAGGGGCCGGGCCGAGGACGGGGGTTGAATGGGGCTGATCGGACTTCGCAAGGCCGCCTATCGCCAGTTGGAGCCGGACGGCTGGCCCGGGAAAGGCCTGTCGCCGGTCAACAAGGCGCTGATCGTGCTGATCGTGCTCGCGGTGTCCGAAGCAGTCCTCGACACCGAGCCGACGATCTCGGCGGGGCGCGAGCTAACCCTCAACCGGGTCGAATTCTCCCTCGGGGTCATCTTCCTGATCGAATATCTGGCGAGAATGTGGGTCGAGGTCGAAAATCCGCGCTTCGCCAAATATCGCTTTCCGCGGCTGCATTACGTCATCACGCCGATCGCCATCATCGATTTGCTCGCGGTGATCCCGGCGTTGTTCGCGTTCGGCGGCGCGCCCAGCCTCGTCCTGCGTTTCTTCCGCGTCATGCGGATGCTGCGGCTGGCCAAGCTCGGGCGTACATCCAAAGCGTGGCGATTGCTCCACCAGGCCTTCGTCCGCAAGCAGCAGGAATTCGCGCTCATCCTTGGTATGCTGCTGGTCACGATCCTTTCGGCAGGGTCACTGATGTACTGGGCGGAAGGCGATATTCAGCCAGACAAGTTCGGCAGCATTCCGCGGGCGATGTGGTGGGCCATCATCACCCTCACCACCATCGGGTACGGCGACACGTATCCGATCACTCCGCTGGGCAAGATCCTGGGCGGGTTCATCGCCATCATGGGCGTGATGCTGATCGCCCTTCCAACCGGCCTGTTCGCGGCATCCTTCACCGAGGCCATGGAACGCCAACGGATCGCCGACGAGGAACGGATCGCCGCAAAAAAGGCAGCCCGCGCCACTGTCGATGCCGCCGCCGAATGAGCGCCGGCGCCGGCGCGGATTGCGCCATGCGCGCGCGCGGACCATGATATCGCGATGACTACTGGCGCCGAGACGACTCCCGCAATGACGGTCGTGCAGCCGGTCGCAGCCGCGGCGCCCGGAGCATCGGGACCGCCGCGCCCGTGGCGCGAGCGCCTTCGACTACCGCCGGCGGTGCCGCCGTTCAACACCCGCGCCTATCGCGTTTTCTCGATCATCTGGATGGTGGCGTTCCTGCTCGCTGCAGTGGGGCCGGTCGTCGGCCTTTATAACCGCTACACCGCCCCCGAGGACAATTCGCAGCTGCTGCTGGGGAGCCGGACCGGTCTTGCGGTCGCTGTGTCGGACGCCACGCTGATCCGCTACACCGTCGGCCCCGAAGCGCAGTCGCAAGGGG
>JARXKO010000001.1:22316-28260 GCA_030271595.1 Pseudomonadota bacterium
TCGGACGCCACGCTGATCCGCTACACCGTCGGCCCCGAAGCGCAGTCGCAAGGGGTCCGCAAAGGCGACAAGATCGTCGCCATCTATGGCATTCCGCTGCCGCGCACGATGCCGTGGACCGAGCAGGATTTCGCTCAACGGAGCGACGACCCGGCCTATATCTTGATGAGCAACTTGCTGTCCGGCGAAAACAATGCCGAGGTTCCGGTGACCATCAAGACCCCCGATGGCCGCACCCTCCAGGTCACGCTGACCGCCGGCGAACAGCATATCGACAATAGCGCTCGAGCGCTCGGCATCGGGCCCAAGATGCTCAAGTTCGTCGATCTGTTGCACGTGCTGTTCTACCCATTCCTGCTGTGGGCGGCGTGGATTCTGCATCGCCGCAACGCCCGCGACGCCGTCAGTTCGATCCTGTCGCTTGCAGTGCTGTGCACGATCGGCGCCGAACAGCCGTCGTCGATCTTCCTTTCCGATATCGGTATTCCGCGCTGGTTTAACGTCGCCTTGTTCGACCTTGGCAACGTGCTGTTGCTCACCGGCATTCTGCTCTTCCCCCACGGGCGATTGTCGTGGCGGCTGGTCGGCCTGTTGGTGTGCCTTCCGGTATTGATGTTCCTCGAAGGGCAAACCTACCAGACGGTGTTCCTCGGCTTCATGGCGCTGGCCGTGCTGATGCTGCTGAGATGCATGCGGAACACCCCATCGAGCGACCTTCGTCAGCAGATCCGCTGGGCCTTGTTCGGCTTTACCGGTTACGCCTTGCTGCACGGCATTTCGATCGTCAGCGATCTCATGAAATGGCATGCGTCGAGCTTCGGCAACCAGCTGCTGATCGAAATGGCGGCGGGTGTTTCCTACGCGCTCGGCTTCTTCATCCTCCAGCTTGGGCTGCTCATCGCGCTGCTCCGCTATCGCCTCTACGACGCCGAAGCGATCATCAGCAAAACCTTCAGCATCGCCATTGTGACCATCGTTCTGGGCGCCGGTTTCGCGGGCGTGATGGAAGGCATCATTACCCAGATGCAAAACATTTATTCGGGCAGCCAGACCCCGGCGGCAATGGTCGGCGCGATCCTCGCCACCGTCCTCATCCAGCCGCTGCACGAACGAGTCCAGCGCTGGGCCGAGCGCCACTTCCACAAGAATTTGCTCGAGCTCAAGAACGGCCTGCCCGAGGCAATGCGCGACCTGCGCGATGTCGCCAGCTTGCAGGACTTCATCGACGAGGTCCTCGGCCGGGTCGCCGAGGGGGTCCATGCCCATCGCGTCGCCTTCGTCATGGGCCGCGAGGTCAAGCAGCAGATCGGTGTCACGCGGGCCGAGGTGCTCCGCTGGCTGGCGGCGTTCAAACCCTATGAAGGGGAAGACGAAAAGAAGATCGACTGCAATATGGACGACCGCCTGTTCCCGCTCCGGGTGCGGATAGAGGACGGGCGCGGCAACGACCTCGGCTGGTTATTGGTTGGTCCGCGGCCCGACGGTAGCATCGCCGGCAAGGACGAGCGCGAAGGGCTGGAGAACATTGTCGTCCCCTTCGCCCGTTCGCTTCGGATCGTCATCAACCGCGAGCGCGAGAAGCAGGAAATGCTCGATCTGATGGAATCGCACCGCCAGCGCATCGAGCGCCTGGAGCTGTCGTTCGGGATGTAATTCCCTCAACTGTCGTAACCTCCAATTAATTGACCCGGTTCAAAACAAGGCATAAATTTTCGCTGTCCTCTGGGGGAGATTGATATGTCGCGTACCGTGGTCCTCTCCGTGTTGCTTGCCGCAGCGCCGGTCCTGGCGTTCAGCGCGGCCCCGCTCGCCGCCCAGCAGGCTCCGTCGCGATGCAACGACACGCCCGTCGCGAAGGCCAAGAAATCCTTGTTCGGAAGCTTCTTGGGCGCGGTCGCGGACAGCGCGCTGGGCAGTATCGGAGCGCCGACCAGCGTCGTCGGGGTCGCGCTTCCGGTCGGCTCGATGCTGTCCGACGCGATCATCAACCTGCTCGACTGCAAGGAGCAGCAACAGGCCGCCCAGGCGACCGACACGGCGATTCGCGGCGGCGTCGGAAGCGAGGCCGCGTGGAAAAGCGACAGCCGGCCCAATGTTTCGGGCCGCTCGAAGGTCACCGGAGAGGAAAAACTCGCCGATGGCGGCCAGTGCCTGACCGTGACCGACATTGTCATCGTCGATGGCGAGGAGACCTCGGTGCCCAAGCGGATGTGCCGCGCCAAGGGCGCCAAGGGCTTCGCCAAGGTCTGACGTGCGCCGCTCCGCTCTCGGCATCGCTGCTGCCTGTGGGCTGATGCTCCTGACCGGCGCAGCGACCGCGCCGGCGCCGGATCCGCTCAATCCGAGCTGCCCCAGAGCACTGAACTGGTCGACCTATCCGCGCATGAAATTCACCGCCGAGACGATCGATGGGGTGCGCGTGCTCAGGGCCGAAGGCGGGATCGACGAGGATGTCGCCCTGCGCCTCAAGGACGCCTTGGCCAATAATGGCACGATCGATGAAATCTGGCTGCGTTCGCCCGGCGGCGACGCGCGCGCCGGCAATGCCGCCGGCAAGATCATCCGCGAAAGCCAGATTCCGACTCGAATCCCCGCCGGCTGGGCGTGCTTTTCGGCCTGTAATTTCATGTTCATGGGCGGCGCCATCCGCTTCGTCGACGACGGCGGGCTGTTCGTGGTCCACATGTTCACCCATGTCGGCGACAAGGACGCGGTGCGATCCGAGCTGGCCAAGGGCACCGACAGCGCCATCGGGATGATCGGCGATGTCGAACAGGACTCGGCAATCCTTGCAAGTGAGGATAATGACTTCCTTATACGCATGGGTGTATCGCGAAAGTTACTGACCGAAGTAATGTATCAGCAGAAGGCGGTCGCGTCGGGCAGCGACAAATCGACTCGGCGCTGCCTGAGCGTGGCGGAAGCGATCAAATACAATGTTGCAAATGCACAATGAGGGAGTGGGAATGATGAGTGCAAGGCTTTGGCTGGTGGGGGCCGCTACTGCGGTTGCCCTGTCCTCGACCGTCGCGGTCGCAAGTGTAGTCGTCGTTCGGTCTCTGGGCCCGTCGTCGAAAGCCTATCCGCCCGGCAAGACGCTGACCGAAAGCGCCAAGATCACTCTTCAGGGGGGCGACGTCGTCACCGTTCTTGGGCCCAATAGCGCGCAGACCCTGCGCGGACCGGGCAATTTCAACACCAGCACGGTCAGCCTCGCCTCGGCGGCCGGCAAACGCGGTCGCTTCGGCGCGCTCCGCGCCGGGGAAATCGCCAAGAACCCGAGCGTCTGGGACATTGACGCGACCCAGGACGGGAAGGTCTGCATCACCGACGTCTCGAAGCTGCAGCTGTGGCGCCCCGACAGCGAGGCTGAGGCATCGGTCAACATCCGCACCGCCGACGGCACTGCGCAGCCGGTCACCTGGGTTGCAGGCAACAGTTCGGTCGCGTGGCCGGCCAACTTGCCCCTGGTCAGCGGCGCCGATTATCAGATCGAGTGGCAGGACACCGGCGAGAAAAGCACGGTGACCATCGTCAAGGTCCCGCCGTCGGGCGACGATCTGGTCGACGCCGCCCAGGTGCTAATCCAGAATGGCTGCAACAATCAGCTCGACGTGCTCGTCGACAGCGCCAGCAAGATGGGCAAGTAAGGCCCGGCCCGGCGCGCCGCCGGGCCAGCTTGCTACTTCAGCCCGAGGCGCTTCTTCGCCCCGGCGAGCATGGTCTTGAACTCGGCATGGTCGCGGATCGAATCGAGATCGGGATCGACCTCCAGATGGCGAATATGCATTGGGCTGTTCACCTTCGCGAAGAACGGTTCCAGCGCATCGAGCGCGCCCTGTGGGTCGTTGAGATTGAGAGCGAGGGAGCAGGCGAGATTATAGCGCATTGATAAATTGTCGGGGTCGAGCAGCAGAGCCCGCCGAATCCAATCGCGAGCCCGTTCGTTTTCGCCGAACATGCCGAGCGCCGAAGCGCCAACGGCCAGCGCGGGACCGTTGGTCGGATCTTTCGCGATCGCCCGTTCGGCCCGCTCCAGGGTCATCTTCGCCGCATTGCGCACCTGAACCTCGTCTCCGATTGCGTGGTAGCAAGTGAGAAGCATCGACGGATTGTGCCAATCGCTGTCCATCAAGGACGCGGCTTTTTCGAAATAGGGGATTGCCTCGGCGATATTGCCGTGGCGGAACAGCATTCTGGCGGTCTCGCGATTCACCTCCCATGATTCGGGATTGAGATCGAGCGCGATCTTGATCTGTTTTTGTGCCTCGTCCCCGTCCCCTTCTTCCTCGAGATAGCGGGCCTTGATGGTCAGAGCTTCGGGCAGGTTGGGGTCAATCGCGAGCGCCCGCTCCGCCGCGACAAGCGCATTCTCGTCCTTGCCGTGCCAGAAGCGCAGCTCGATCTGGGCGAAGGCCATCAGCGCCCAGGCCTGCGCGTAATCGGGATCGAGCAACGTCGCCTGGCGGCAAAGCCGGACGATCGCCTCGTCCCGGCGGACGTCGCCGAACGTGCCGCTGACCCATTGCTGGCGGGCCATGAGGTAGAGATTATAGGATTCGACGCTGGACGTTCCGCGGCTTTCGATCGCGCTCTTCTCTTTGGGCAGGAGCTTGACTTTGAGCGCCTCGACGATGGCCTTGGAAATCTCGTCCTGAATGGCGAAAATGTCGGTCAGGTCGCGGTCGAAGCGGTCGGCCCAGACATGGTCGCCGGCGGCACCGTCGATCAGCTGGGCGGTGATGCGCACGCGATTACCGGCCTTGCGGACGCTGCCTTCGAGGACGTGGCTGACCCCCAGCGACCTGGCGACTTCCTTGACGTCGGGGGTCTGACCCTTGAACTGGAAGGCGGTATTGCGGGCGATGATCGAGAGTGCCGACACTTTCGACAAGTCGGTGATGATGTCCTCGCTGATCCCGTCGCTGAAATATTCCTGTTCGGGCTCACCGCTCATGTTGACGAAGGGCAGAACGCAGATCGACGCCTTGGCGGCGGGTTTTTCGGACTTGGCGGTCGTCGGCTGCTCGGATTCCCTGGCCGAGCCGCAGGTGCGGCTAATCGCGTCGAGCAGGTCGCGGACGGCTTCCGCACCCACCTCGCCAGCGGTCGCGCCCAACGCGATGGTGTGAAACTGCCGGAAACCGAGCGGCGGCTTGGCCGAACCCAGACTGACCGGCACCAGCCGGCCGCTATCGCGCCCTTCCGCGGCCTCATCCTGGACCCAGGCGGATTCAACCGAGCTGCTCGACCATAAGACGACGACCGCTTCGGCGTCCTTGAGCGCGCGATCGATCTCGTTGACGAAGCGCGAGCCGCCGTGGAGGTGGCGATCCCACCATACCTCATGGCCGGCGTCGGAAATCCGCTCGGCGATCTGCTTGGCAGAGTCCGCATCATCCCGGGCATAGCTGAGAAAAATCTTCGCCAAATGTCCTCCCGCTGCGTGCGAGCCATGGCACGGCATGGATTGCGGTTCAAATCAAAGTGGATTGCGGCCGATGATTTCCCGCTCTCGCAAGCGCTCGAGTTCGTGCGGGCTTGTGCCCAGTCCTGCGAGGACTTCGTCGCTATGCGCACCCAAAGCGGGCGGCGGCAGGTCGGAGTCCGCGCGTTTGCCGTCGAGACGCACCGGCGAGCCGACCAGTGACATCCCCGCCATGCGTCGAACCATTGCCCGGTGCTGGGCCTGGACGTTGCTCAAGGCCTGGCTGACGCGATTGATCGGGCCGGCCGGAATTCCCGCGGCTTCGAGCTTGGCGAGCCATTCGGCAGCCGGCCGGGCACGGATTTCACCCGCGATCAACTCGACCAGCATGTCGCGATTGGCGACCCGCGCGGCATTGGTCGCGAAGCGCTGGTCGCCGACCCACTCGGCATGGCCAAGGACCGCCGCGAGCCGCTCGAACTGGCGCTCGTTGCCGATGGCGATGATGATCGGCTG
>JARXKO010000102.1:0-1090 GCA_030271595.1 Pseudomonadota bacterium
CGCTCTTGTCCGAACCCACTCCGTGGAGGAGGACCAGGGGCGTGCGATGGCCGCCGCCCTGTTCCATATAGCCGATTGCCGAACCGCTCGCTGTCGTGACCCGCGCCATGCCTCCATCTTGGCACCGGCCCCGGTTGCGCGCTAGCCTGTCCGCCGATGACCCGGATGACCGTCAATCAGGAACCGATCCTCTACAAGCTCGACCCGGCCACGCCCTTGTTGTGGGCGCTGCGCGACGCGTCGAACCTCACCGGCACCAAATATGGCTGCGACAGCAAGGATTGCGGCGCCTGCACCGTGATCGTCGATGGCCGGGCCGTGGCCAGCTGCGCGGTTACCATCGGCGAACTCGAAGGGGCGCAGGTGACCACCATCGAGGGACTGTCGGCGGACGGACGTCACCCGGTGCAGCAGGCGTGGCAGGCCGAGCAGGTGACGATGTGCGGCACGTGCGAGCCGGGCTTTATCATGGCCATTGCCGCCTTGCTCGAGGCCAATCCCAATCCCGACGAAGCGGCGGTTGCGGCGCTCCCCAACCTCTGCCGCTGCGGTTCTTATGCGCGAATTCGCCGCGCGATCGCCCGCTCGGCCCAGTCCACACCGCAGCCCCAAGGCCTTGATCCGGCAGGCAAAGCTGAACCGCCCGACACCAACCGGTTCAGCCTCGGCTCATCTCGGGAGGAGCACAAGCCAACTCGATAAGTGAAAGGCACAGCCATGCGTAAGATTTTCATTTCCATGCTCCTGGCGAGCGCTGCCGCGAGTCCGGCTTTTGCCGCGCCGCGCGACTTTTCGGATCGCCAGGCCGCCCGCCAATCGACTCGCGAAGACCGCCAGACGGCGCGCGACCAGCGGCAAGCGGCGCGCCCCCAGCGCCAGCCGAACCAGGTGGAGCGCGACCCGACCCAGCCCCCGCCCCAGGTTCGTCAGCAGCGTGCGCCACTGGCCCAGGCTCCGGCTTACACTCAGCAGCGTGCGCCAATGGCCCAGGCTCCGGCCTATGCCCAGCAGCGTGCAGCCGAGCGCAACGCGCGCCAGGCGCAGTCGGCGCAGCGAGTCGTCGATCGTCAGGCGCAGTCGGCGCAGCGAG
>JARXKO010000102.1:1190-5633 GCA_030271595.1 Pseudomonadota bacterium
CGGCGCAGCGAGTCGTCGATCGTCAGGCGCAGTCGGCGCAGCGAGTCGTCGATCGTCAGGCGCAGTCGGCGCAGCGAGTCGTCGATCGCCAGGCGGGCCGCAATCCCCGGGTCGACCAGCGTGTCCAGCGGACGCCGCAAACCCGCGAATATTTTCAGCAGATTCGCGAAGCCCGGCGTAATGCCCGACCGCCGGTGATCAGCCGCACGCCGCAACCCAATACCCAGCCGCCGCCGCCGGTGACGGCGCGGCCGACCCCGCCGACGCAGTGGAACACCAGCTGGCGCAACAACAGCCGCTACGATTGGTCGAACTACCGCCGACGCCACAATTGGCTGTTCAACCTCGGCCTTTATTACGATCCGTTCGGCTGGGGCTACCAGCCTTATCAGATCGGCTGGCGGATGTGGCCGAGCTATTACGGCTCGAACTACTGGATGAACGACCCGTGGCAGTACCGGCTGCCCTACGCGCCCCCGGGCACGCGCTGGGTCCGCTATTATGACGACGCGGTGCTGGTCGACATGTGGAGCGGCCAAGTGGTCGACGTGATCTACGACTTCTTCTGGTAGAGCGGACGGCACGGTTCATCGAAAGGGCGTTGCGGCATTGCCGCGGCGCCCTTTGTGATTTAGGGGACTAACACACTCTGAGCCACGAAAGTCTCCCCATGCCGAAGACCATGCCGAACATTTCTCATGCGCTGATCCTGTCGTCGTCCGTCCTTGCACTGGCCGCGTGCGCGACCGCCCCGGCGCCAGTCGTCCCGGTTGCTCCGATCGCGGAGGTCGCAATGCCCGCCCCACCGGTTGCAGTCGCAAGCGCTCACGACCAGTTGTTCCAGCTGTTCAAGGATAGCGACGAGGCCAGCCTCAAGCTCAATCCGATCAACGGCATCTTTCGCGGCGACCTGCGCTATGCCGACCAGTTCGGCGACGGCATCACCGACGCGTATTACGACTCCTCGCGCGCCGCCGCGCAATCGGACCTCGAGCGGCTTCACAGGATCGACCGGGCCCAGCTCAACCACACCGATCAGCTGGCCTATGACGTGTTTGAATATTCGACCACGGACACGCTCGAAGGTTATCAGCCGCAATATCTCGACCTGACCAAGGTCCGGCCGCTCAACCATTTCGCCGGGCTCCAGACATTCTACCCGAGTTTCGCCAGCGGCAAGGGCGCGGCGCCGTTCAACACGCTCGCCGACTATGACAACAACCTCAAACGCCACGCCGGTTATGTGTGGTGGATCGGCCAGGCGATCGACCGCTTCAAGCAGGGCGAGGCGAGCGGCGTGGTCGAAACCAAGATGACCATCCGCAACGTCATCGAGCAGCTCGACAACCAGCTTGCCCAGAAGCCCGAGGATTCGCAATTCTACGGCCCGATCAAGCAATTCCCGGCGAGCTTCAGCGCTGCCGACAAGGCGCGTCTGACAAGCGAATACAAGGCCATGATCAGCGGCCAGATCTATCCCGCGATGACTCGTCTGCGCGATTTCCTGCGCGACGACTATCTGTCCCACGCGCGCGACGGTGCCGGCCTCAAATATATGAAAGGCGGCGACGCGCTTTA
Source organism: Pseudomonadota bacterium (assembly GCA_030271595.1). GTDB lineage: Bacteria > Pseudomonadota > Alphaproteobacteria > Sphingomonadales > Sphingomonadaceae > Sphingomicrobium. The sequence goes on from JARXKO010000102.1 coordinate 2,769, forward strand.
CCGCTACGATATCAAGTCGACGACAACGACCGACATGACTCCCGAACAGATCCACGCGCTTGGTCTGAGCGAGGTAACGCGCATCACCGACGGCTTCAAAGGCGTCATGAAAGAGGTCGGCTTCAAGGGTAGCCTCAAGCAGTTTTTCGACTTCATGCGCACCAGCCCGAAATTCCAGCCCAAGAGCCGCGAGCAGCTGGGCGACGATTATCGCGCCATCGGGACCAGGGTCGAAGCGCTTCTGCCGCAATATTTCTCGACCATGCCCAAGGCCAAATTGGTGATTCGCCCATACGATCCGACGATCGAGAAATTCCAGGCCGGCGGCAGCTATGAGCAGGGCACGCCCGACGGGGTCCGCCCGGGCACTTTCTATTACAACGCCTATGACCTGCCGTCGCGCAACACCTCCGAAGAGACGACCTTATTCCTCCACGAGGGCGAGCCGGGTCATCATTTCCAGATCAGCCTGGCGCAGGAGAATGAGGCACTGCCGCCGTTCATGCGATTTGGCGGCAACACCGCTTATGTCGAGGGCTGGGCGCTCTACTCGGAGACGCTGGGCTACGACATGGGCTTCTACAAGGATCCGTACCAGCGCTTCGGCACGCTCAATGACGAGATGCTGCGCGCCATGCGCCTCGTTGTCGACACCGGCATCCACTCCATGGGTTGGACCCGCGAACAGTCGATCGCCTACATGCTTGCCAATTCGGGCATGTCGAAAACCGACGCCACCGCCGAGGTCGAACGCTACATCGCGATTCCCAGCCAGGCCTTGGCGTACAAGGTCGGCGCGTTGACCATCCAGCGGCTGCGCAAGAAGGCGCAGGATGAGCTCGGTGACAAGTTCGACATCCGCGAATTCCACGCCCAGGTGCTGATGACCGGCGCCCTGCCGATGGCCATCCTCGAGAAAAAGATCGACGACTGGATCGCGGCGAAGAAGGCGGGATAGCCTTCCGCCACGACAGCGAACTCCGTCCCATAGGCGCTATAGCGCCTGCGCTGCGGCGTGGGCGCTGGCCCACGCCCACTGGAAGTTGAAGCCGCCGAGCCAGCCGGTGACGTCCACCGCCTCGCCGATGGCGTAAAGTCCGGGACAACGCTTCGACTCCATCGTTTTCGATGACAGCTCGGCGGTGCTGATGCCGCCGATGGTCACCTCGGCCTTGGCAAAGCCCTCGGTGCCGGTGGGGCTGAAGCGCCAGTCGCGCAGCTGCCCCTCGACGGTGTCGAGCGCGCGGTCTGAGATGGTGGCGAGCTCGCCAGCCATGGCTTGCTGTACGGCGAGGGTCTCGGCGAGCCGGTCGGGCAGATGGCGCGACAGCAAGCGGCGAAGGGTGAGGCGCGGCTCGTCCCGCTTGGCCTGGCGCAACCACCCCGAAGCAAGGTCGGGCAGGAAATCGACCGCCACCGCCTGCCCGTGGCGCCAGTAGGACGAGACCTGGAGGATCGCCGGGCCCGACAGGCCCCGATGGGTGAACAGGCCGGCTTCGCGGAACACGCCTTTGCCGGCGGTAGCGACGATTTCGGCGGAGACCCCGGAAAGCGTCGTGAACAACGCCTGGTCCGGGCCCAGGGTCAGCGGAACCAGCGCCGGGCGCGGTTCGACGATCTTGAGGCCGAAGCGGCGCGCGACGTCATAGGCGAAGCCGCTTGCGCCAAGCTTCGGGATCGAGAGGCCGCCGGTGGCGAGCACAAGCGCTGGCGCGCGGGCTCCGCGGCCGCCGCCGCCGACCTCAAACTGTCCGTCGCGGTAATCGACGGTGGCGGCCTGGCCGAATGCCGTCTCGACCGCGCCCGCGGCGCATTCATCGAGCAGCATATCGACGATCTGCCGCGAGCGCCCGTCACAGAACAGCTGACCGAGGGTCTTTTCGTGCCAGCCGATGCCGTGGCGATCGACCAGCGCGATGAAATCGGCGGGGGTGAAACGACCGAGCGCCGACTTGGCGAAGTGCGGATTGGCGGACAGGAAGTTGTCCGCGCTCGCCCCGGCGTTGGTGAAATTGCAGCGCCCACCGCCCGAAATGAGGATCTTGCGCCCCGGCTCGGAGCTATGGTCGACCAGCAGCACCCTGCGGCCGCGCTGCCCGGCGATTGCCGCGCAGAACAGGCCCGCCGCGCCGGCGCCAATGATGATCGCGTCGAAAGAGCGAGCCGAATCCATCGACGATCCCTAGCGCGCCGCGGCGAAATGGCGAGTGCGGCCTGGTGTTCGCGATGCGCCGCTAGCGCCTGGCCCTATTTCCGGCCAAGCGCCTCGGCGATGAGCTTCCTTGAATTGCCGATCCCATAAAGCGCGATGAAGCTGCCCATCCGGGGGCCCTGGCTCGAGCCCAGCAGGGTTTCGTAGAGCGCCTGGAACCAGCCGCGCAGCGGGTCGAAATTGTGGCGCTTGCCGATTGCGAAAACGATTCCTTGAATGTCTTCGGCGCTTGCGTCGGCGGGAAGTTTGGCGAGCTCGCCATCGAGGTCGCGCAGGGCATCGGCCTCGATCGCGTCGGGCGCGCGCCGCTTCAGTGTTGGGGCAAGGAAATCGCGCGCGTAATTGACCGCCAGCTTGATCAACTGGTCGAGCTCGGGATCGCTTTGGGGGGATGCTTCCGGCGCATATTGGCGAACGAACTTCCATGCGGTGTCGGGGTCGCCGACACCGGGCAGGCTGACCAGGTTGAGCAGCAGCCCAAAGGTCAGCGGAAGCGCCTTTTCGGGCACCTTGCCGCCGTGAATGTGATGCACCGGATTGCCGAGCTTCTGCTCGATCGGTTGCCCCGCATAATTGCCGCGGAACTGGAGATAGTCGTCGACCGCGCGCGGGATGACGCCGATGTGCAGGCTCTTGGCCTTGCGCGGTTCGCG
>JARXKO010000103.1 GCA_030271595.1 Pseudomonadota bacterium
CAAGACCAACGTTCTGGAGGCGGTGTCGCTGTTCGCGCCCGGGCGCGGATTGCGGCGCGCGGCCTATGCCGACATCGCCCGGCAAGGTGGCCCCGGCGGCTTTTCGGTCGCGGCCCGGCTCGGCGATGGAATCGAGATCGGTACCGGCACCGAGGCGTCTGCGCCCGATCGGCGGCGAGTCCGCATCAACGGCGCCGCGGCCGCGGTCAATTCGCTGTCGGAGAGGCTTGCGGTGCTGTGGTTGACGCCGGCGATGGACCGGCTGTTCACCGGGCCGGCGAGCGATCGCCGCCGCTTCCTCGACCGGCTGGTGCTGGCGCTCGAGCCCGGGCACGCGGTCCACGGCTCGCGTTACGAAGCGGCGATGCGCGCCCGCACCAAATTGCTGGCCGATTTGCCCAGCGCCGACCGGCAGTGGCTGAGCGCGCTCGAGGAAGCGATGGTCGAGCATGGCACGGCGCTGAGCGCTGGGCGGCGGCGGACCGTCGAGGCGCTTCAAGGCCGGATCAGCAGTGCTCCGGACGCCAGTTTTCCGGGCTCGGACATCGCCCTTGCTGGCCAGGTGAGTGAAGATTGGCCGCTTCGCTTGGCCGCCAACCGCAAGCGTGATTCGGCCGCCGGGCGAGCAACCGAAGGCCCGCACCGCCATGATCTGGCGGTACGGTTCGCGGCTAACTCCATGCCCGCGGCGCAATCATCGACCGGCGAGCAGAAAGCGCTTCTTCTCGGCCTCGTCCTTGCCCATGCCGGCCTGGTCGAGGAGCGCCATGGGGCTGCGCCGGTCCTGCTCCTCGATGAAGTCGCCGCCCACCTCGACCCGCAGCGCCGGGCGGCCCTGTTCGACCGGCTCGCCGGACATGGCCAGGTGTGGATGACCGCGACCGAATCGGCGCTGTTCGACGGGGTCGGTGAAGCCAGCCGCTACAGCCTCGACGGAGGGCGCATCGAGCCCGCCTGAAGACAATGGGTGGACTTTTGCAACCTTTCGTCTATATTGCACCGCAACACGAGACGCCTTGCAAGCGGCGTGATCGGCCTTCAGCCTGATTGGCGAAGACCCGGCCCGCGTCTCACCACACTGCTCTCCATTTCACGCGGGGGTGCAAAAACCCCCCGCCGCAATCGCGTGCAGTGACCCTGCGCGCGTTCCGGCAATTCGCAAGGTATTCATTTTGTCTTTCACGACTCTCGGGCTTTCGAAGCCCGTGCTCGACGCGCTCGAGCACGCCAATTACACCGTCCCGACGCCGATCCAGCGTCAGGCCATTCCGACGCTCCTGACCGGCCGCGACCTGCTCGGCATTGCCCAGACCGGCACCGGCAAGACCGCCGCTTTCGTTCTTCCCTCACTCGATCGCCTCGCGGCCAACCGCGAATATCTGAAACCCGGCCAGATCCGCATGTTGGTGCTTGCACCGACTCGGGAGCTGGCGGCGCAGATCGCCACCAGCGCCCGCGCTTATGGCAAGTTCATGAAGCTGTCGGTCGGCACCATTTTCGGCGGCGTTCCCAACCACAAGAGCGTGCGCGAAGTCGCCCGCGGTCTCGACGTCCTGGTTGCTACCCCAGGCCGGCTGCTCGACCTCATCGACCAGCGCGCCCTGAGCTTGCGCGAACTCGAAATCCTCGTCCTCGACGAAGCCGATCAGATGCTCGACCTCGGCTTCATCCACGCCTTGAAGCGGATCGTCAGCCTGGTCCCGGCCAAGCGTCAGACCCTGTTCTTCTCGGCCACCATGCCGCGCGCGATCAAGGAACTGGCCGACCGCTATCTGACCGACCCGGCCGAAGTCGCGGTGACTCCCGTCGCCTCGACCGTCGAGCGGGTCGAACAGCGGGTGACCTTCGTCAATCAGGCCGAAAAAGTCGCGCTCCTGACCATGATCCTGCAGCAGCAGCCGGTCGAACGCGCCTTGGTTTTCAGCCGTACCAAGCACGGCGCCGACAAGATCGTCCGCCAGCTCTCCGCCTCGGGCGTCGCCTCGAGCGCGATCCACGGCAACAAGTCGCAGCCCCAGCGCGAACGGGCCATCGCCATGTTCCGCTCGGGTCAGATGAAAGTGCTGATCGCGACCGACATCGCGGCGCGCGGGATCGACATCCCGGGCGTCAGCCACGTCATCAATTTCGATCTGCCCGAAGTGCCCGAGCAATATGTCCATCGCATCGGGCGGACTGCGCGCGCCGGTGCGACCGGGATTGCGATTTCCTTCTGCGCCCATGCCGAGCGCGGCAATTTGCGCGACATCGAGCGGCTGACCAGGATCAAGCCGGCGATCGAAGAATTGCCGTCGGGTTTCGCCGCCGCCGCCGAAGCGATCAAGCGCCTCAAGCCGGCCCCGGAAGTGCGCGAGGAACGCCCGCGTTATGGGCGCGGACCAGGCCGCTCGGAAGGCCGCTCGGGCCCGCGCTCGAACGACCGTGCCGAAGGCGGCCAGCGCCGCTTTGGCAATGGCCCGTCGCACGGCAAAGCGGTTCGCCGCGACGTCGATCCGCGCGGCGGCTCGGTCTATCGCCCCGAAGGCAAGCAGGAGCGCTTCCAGCGCAGCGCCGCGTCGCCGGTTCAGGATCGTAGTGGCGAGCGTCAGCCGCGCCGCGAACAGGCGCCGCGCGCCGATGGCCCCAACCAGCATCAGCGCCGCGATTTCGCGCCGCGCGGCGATCGGCCGGCCGGCGCACCCCGTACCGAAGGCCAGGGCCAACGTCAGCGCCGCGATTTCGCGCCGCGCGGCGACCGGCCCGCGGCTTCGCCCCGTCCCGACGGCCAGCGCCATCCGCAGCGCGCGGGCGGACATCCGGCTCACCGCAGCGACGGCGGCCAGCGCCCCGCTGGCGGCCCTCGCCCGACGGGCACTGGCACCGGACGCCCGCACGGCAACCGCCCCAATGATGGGCGTCCGTCGGGCAATGGCGGCTACCGCGGCCCCAAGCGCAGCGGCGGCGGCAACGGTTCCTCGGGACAGCGTTCAAGCTATTAGGATGAGGACGGCCCCGGGGGTGACTCCGGGGCCGCTTCGTTTCGACCGACTCACGCGGGTGCGCCCGCACGCGCCCACGCGCGCGTGACTTTCGCGGCGGAATCCCTATATCTGGTCCATGGCAATTCCCACCGACCAAGACACCCCCGACCCGGCCGCTCCCAGGCCTTCGGAGGCCCCGCCCACCGAGCCCAATCAATCGGCCTATGGCGCCGACAGCATCAAGGTGCTCAAGGGCCTCGACGCGGTGCGCAAGCGGCCCGGCATGTACATCGGCGACACCGACGACGGCTCGGGCCTCCACCACATGGTGTTCGAAGTCAGCGACAATGCCATCGACGAGTCGCTCGCCGGTCACTGCGACCGAATCCTCATCACCCTCAACCCCGACGGCTCGGTCAGCGTCGAGGACAATGGCCGCGGCATCCCCACCGGCATCCACGCCGAGGAAGGGGTCAGCGCGGCCGAGGTCATCATGACCCAGCTCCACGCCGGGGGTAAGTTCGAGAATACCAGCGACGACAATGCCTATAAGGTTTCCGGCGGCCTCCACGGGGTCGGCGTCTCGGTGGTCAATGCACTGAGCGAATGGCTCGATCTGACCATCTGGCGCGACGGCGAAGAACATTACATGCGCTTCGCCCATGGCGATGCGGTGGCGCCGCTCAAGGTCGTCGGCAAGGCCGAGGGCCGCAAGGGCACCAGGGTCACCTTCATGCCTTCGACCGACACGTTCAAGATCACCGAATTCGACTTCGACCGGCTCGAGCACCGCTTCCGCGAGCTCGCCTTCCTCAATTCGGGCGTGCGCATCATCCTCGCCGACGAGCGCCACGACGAGCGCAAACAGGTCGATCTGTTCTACGAGGGCGGAATCGCGGCCTTCGTCCAATATCTCGACCGCGCCAAGAACCCGTTGGTGCCCGACCCGATCGCGATCCACGGCCAGCGCGACGATATCGGCATCGAAGTCGCGCTTGAATGGAACGACAGCTATTACGAAAATGTCCTGTGCTTCACCAACAACATCCCGCAGCGCGACGGCGGCACCCATCTCGCTGCCTTCCGCGCCGCGCTGACCCGCACCATCAACGTCTACGCCGAGCGCACCGGCATTCTAAAGCGCGAGAAGATCGCGCTCACCGGCGAGGACATGCGCGAAGGCCTGACCGCGATCGTCTCGGTCAAATTGCCCGACCCCAAATTCGGCTCGCAGACCAAGGACAAACTGGTCAGCTCCGAAGTGCGCCAGCCGCTCGAAAGCCTGATGGCCGACAAGCTCGCCGAATGGCTCGAGGAAAATCCCGGCCACGCCAAGATGATCGTCCAGAAGGTGATCGACGCCGCCGCCGCCCGCGAAGCCGCGCGCAAAGCGCGTGAAGCGAGCCGCAAGTCGGTCATGGGCATCGCCTCGCTGCCGGGCAAATTGCACGATTGCTCGGAGCGCGACCCGGCCAAGTCCGAGCTGTTTCTGGTCGAGGGCGATTCAGCCGGCGGATCGGCCAAGCAGGGCCGCGACAGCAAGTTCCAGGCGATCCTCCCGCTCAAGGGCAAGATCCTCAACGTCGAGCGCGCGCGCTTCGACCGCATGCTCGGCTCGAAGGAAATCGGGACCATGATCCAGGCGCTCGGCACTTCGATCGGGCGCGAGGAATTCAACCTCGAGAAGCTGCGCTACCACAAGATCGTGATCATGACCGACGCCGACGTCGATGGCGCGCATATCCGCACCTTGCTGCTGACCTTTTTCTACCGCCAGATGCCCGACCTGATCGAAGCCGGGCATTTGTTCATCGCCCAGCCGCCGCTGTACAAGGTCAACCGGGGCCGTTCTGAAGTCTATCTCAAGGATGATAGCGCGCTCGACGATTATCTCGAGGCGCAAGGACTCGACGGGCTGGTGCTCGACGGCGCCGGCGGCCAGCGCGCCGGGGGCGATCTCAAAGGCCTGGTCGACCACGCCCGGCGGATGCGCACGCTGATGGGCTATGTGCCGCGCAAATATGATTGGGCATTGGTCGAGGCGCTGGCGCTCAATGGCGCGCTCAAACCCGACCTCGACGCCAAGGGCCGGACCGCGGCGATCGCCGCCGTTGCCGGCTGGCTCGCGACCGGCGATCCTGAAGGCGTGTGGTCGGGCGAGGTTGCTGCCGAGGGCGGCTATGCGCTCAAGCGCGTGTGGCGCGGCGTGACCGACGCTTATGTGTTCGAGCCCGGCTTCCTGGTCTCGGCCGAAGCGCGCAAGCTCCACAGCCTCGCCAGCGAGCAGGCCGCAACCTACGCCAAGCCGGCGACTTTGCGGTCGCTCAAGAAGGGCGCACCGGCGAAGGCCGCGGCGGAAGAAGCTCCGGCCGCCCCAGGTGCTGCCGGGGACGGCGCCCCGGTCGCGCTCGACCCCGACGGCGACGAGGGAGCCGCCGAGGCCGCCGCCGCCGCCGAAGCCGAAGCCGAAACCCGCGGCAAACCGATCCCCGTCACGCGCCCCTCGGAATTGCTTGGCGCGGTGCTCGCCGCCGGCCGCCGGGGCCTCAGCATCTCGCGCTACAAGGGCCTTGG
>JARXKO010000104.1 GCA_030271595.1 Pseudomonadota bacterium
GTCCGCTGGGCGGTGGAAATCTTCAACCAGAAGGATGAGCTGGTCGCCACCTACGACCTGCTGACCGAAAACCTCCCGTGAGGCGCAACGCTCGCCCGACACGTTCGTTGAGCGCCCGTATCACTTATGGGAGACGCGACATGAAGATCAGCGACGTGATGACCAGGGACGTGGAAACGATCGCTCCCGACCAGACCGTTCGGGAGGCCGCCAGCTTCATGGTCTCGGCCGACACCGGCTCGATCCCGGTCACCGACGGCGACAAGCTGATCGGCATGATCACCGACCGCGACATCGCTGTCCGCGGGATCGCCAAGGGCTACGGTCCCGACACGTTGGTCCGCGACCTCATGACCGACGACGTCGTCGCGGTCCATCACGACGAAAATGTCGCCGACGTCGCCGCCAAGATGGGCGAGGCGCAGGTCCGCCGGATGCCGGTCATCGATGGCGACCAGAAATTGTGCGGGATCGTCAGCCTCGGCGACCTCAGCCGTCAAGCCGAAGGCGATGCCGCCAGCGAAGTGCTGTCCGGGGTCAGCCAGAAGGGCGGAGCGCACCAGCAATAATCGCACAGGCGCTCACCCTGAGCGCAGCCTGGGGCGCTAGCGGCCGATGTCGCTAATCGCCTGATCGACCAGCTTGGCAGCGGTGATGCTGTCGGTGCGTTCCGCGATCAGCTTGGCCGCGGCGCGGGTCGCTGCCGTAGCCGCGGTGCTGCGCAATTGGTCGATCGCGGCGCGTTCCTCGGCGGCGATCTTGTCCTCGGCCATGCGCCCGCGGCGTTCGATCAATGCTTCGGCATCGACCTGCGCCTTGGCGACGATCTCGGCGGCTTCCTTTTTGGCGCGCTCGATCATCGCCCTGCGTTCCTTGTCGACCGATTTCGCCTTGGCTTCATATTCGGAGCGGAGCGCCTCGGCGTCCTTGCGCAGGCCCTCGGCTTCGGCGAGCTGGTTGCGGATCGTCGCGATCTTCTCGTCGAGCGCCTTGGCGATCGCATGGTGAACCTTCTTCCACGCGAACAAGGCGAACACCGCGAGCATCGCCAACGCCACCCAGCCGCCGGGATTGAAGCCGTAGGCATAGGGTTCGCTGTGCTCGTCGTGCGCCGGCTGTTCGACCTTCGCCGTGGTCAGGGCCTCAACCATGCAATTCCGCCTTGACCGCTCGAGCGGCATCCTTGCGCTCGACAGTCACCCCGGTGAGGCGGCCGACCATGTCCTGAGCAGCCTCGGCGGCAACGGCTTCGATCTCGGCCCGGGCAGCGGTGAGCGCGTCGCGAATCTTGCCTTGCGCGGCCGCGACCTTCCGGGCGATTCTGTCGGCCGACTTTTTCGCCTTGGCCTCGGTGTCGAGGGCGCTCACATCCTTGGCGTCCTGCGTGACCTTATGAGCATCGGCGCGGGCCGAATCCATGGTGTCGCGCCACGCCTGTTCCTTGGCCTCGGCATCCTTGCGCGCATGATCGGCGGCCGCAAGATCGCTTGCGATCTGCGCTTCACGAGCATCGACCGTCGCCTGGATTTTGGGAACCATGCCCCGGGCGATGACGAAAAAGATGAAGCCGAGCCCGATCGCCAGCCAAAACAGCTGGGACACCAAGACATCGGACAATTGGGATAGTTGAGGCATTGCGCGTCAGCTCGGCCGGTTCGCGATTAGATCGCGTAGAGGATGATCATCGCGACGGCGAACGCCATCAGGCCGAGCAATTCGGCGGCAGCGAAGCCGATGAACAGACGGCCCTGCTGACCGTCGGCCGCGGCCGGGTTGCGGATGGCGCTTTCGAGGAACGATCCGAAGACGTTACCGACGCCGGCAGCGGCGGCGCCGACGCCAATCGCCGCGAGACCGGCGCCAATGACCTTTGCAGATGCGAGATCCATGATTGAACTCCTTGGAATGACCGTGGTGGTGGTTAGTGAAGATTGACCGCGTCGCTGATGTAGAGCGACGTGAGCAGAGCGAAAACATAGGCCTGGATCGCGCCGACCAACAGCTCGAGCGCATTGATGAAGGCGACGAAGAAGAAGCACAGGATCGAAATCGCGATCCCGCCGCCCCCGGCTCGCAGGCCCTGGACAATGAAATTGCCGAACACCTCGAGCAAAATGTGCCCCGCGAACATCGCGATAAACGGCCGCAGCCCCAGGCTGAACGGTCTGATCAGGAAGCTCAGGAATTCGATCAGCGAAATCGGCAGCGCGAGGAAGAATGGAGTCCCCTTCGGCCAGAACAGACTGAAGAAATGCAATCCGTGCTTGTAAAAACCGACCACGAGCACGATCGCGAAGCTGATCAGCGCCATCACCCCGGTGACGGTGAACTGGCTGGTGACGGTGAACGGATGGGCCTGTTCAACCACGCCGAACGGCATCGCCCCCATCAGGTTCGAGAACAGGATGAAGACGAAGGCGGTGAACACCCACGGCATGTATTTGCGGCCTTCGGGGCCGATGCTGGCGTGAACCATCGAATTGATGAACCCGGTCAAGCCTTCGACCGCGACCTGCCAGCGGCCGGGGATCAGCGCGCGCTTCATCCCGCCGAGCATGAACACGTAAATCGTGCCGAGGACGATCAGCATCCACAGCGCGCTGTTGGTGAACACGAACGGGCTGCCGCTGGCGAAATTGCCTACGATCGGCTGGATCATGAACTGATGCATCGGGTCGATCTTGGCCGAAACCATCTTCTTGTTACCGTCCTTCGCCGGGGTCTTTGCCCGCGGGCGTTTTTGAAATCCTGAGTACGTTCATGATGCCGACTGCAAAGCCGGCGAACATCAATCCCAACAGCAGCCACGGGGCGGTATGCAGCCAGCGGTCCAGCACCCACCCGAGCAGTCCGCCGCCAAGCGGAGCGCCAACGAGCTGGCTGAGCACCATCTGGCCGGCCCGCATCGCGGGGTCGCCCTGCACCTTGGCTGCCTTCCTGGCTTCCTCCTGCTGCGCCTGGCCGAGCCGCCGATCGAGCGATTCGAGCCGTGCATCGGGAGAGAGCTTGGAACTCTGCCCGGATTCGTCTTCAACCATGCGTCTTCCCCTGTGCGTCGCCCCGGCCAGTGAGTGGGGCAGGCAAAGGCGAGGAACATGGCGAAATCGATTCCGCCAAGGCGCCGCTCCTTTATGAACCGGACCCGCGATAGTCAACCGGCGGGCACGCTTCCACCAGCCCGGGAACGATGGCATATCCACGCGATGCGCAACCCCCTCATCCCCATCGCTTTCCTGATTGCAACCGCCGCAGCCCCGGCCCAGCCCGCGGCCAAGGCCGGACAGCTCAATTTCAAGAACAGCCTCCTCGAATGGCACGTCGGCTGGCCGGCAGAGGTCAGTGCAATCCCCGCTTTACTCGCCTCGATCCGCGACCCGGCGCTCAGGAACAAGCGCGAATTGCTCAAGACCGCGGCGGCGGACAAGGCCGACCGCGGCAAGCAGGGCTACCCCTTCAACGCCTATGACAGCTCGGTCGAGGTTGCGACCGTCGGCTCGACTGCGCGCCTCCTCAGCCTAACCGACGATGTCTCCGAATTCACCGGCGGCGCCCACCCCAACCACGGGACTTCGGCGATCCTGTGGGACCGGCGCCTCAACAAGGCGGTGGCCTTTTCCAGTCTCTTCTCAAGCGGCCCTGCATCCGTCACCGCATTGCTGCACAAGAAATATTGCGCGGCGCTGGACACCGAGCGGGCCAAGCGCCGCGGCCCCGACGATCGGGGTGCCGGAACGCCCGCCGACGACCCGTTCAACCAATGCCCGAAATTCTTTTCGGAGGTCGCGCTGATCCCCGAAGGCAAGGCCGGCAAGCCCTTGACGACGATCACGATCCACGCCGACCCCTATGTCGCCGGCCCCTATGTCGAGGGCGATTATGACGTCAGCCTGGCGGTCACTCCGGCGCTGGTCGCGGCGCTCAAGCCGCACTATCGCGCCAGCTTCGCGCCGCCCGCGCGCTAACGGCAGTAATCGGGGACCGGGGCGCCCTGCCCCGCGCCGCGACGGCGCCAGACGCCGTCGCTCAGCATATAGGCCTCGCCGACCGTGACCCGGTCGAGCAGCTGGCAGCCGGCAGTGACCCCGACGTCCTGGGCCGAAGCGCCCTTGCGCGACGCGAGGCTCGAATACAGCGCCCTGCGGCGGATGTTGATGGTCGACACCTGGCTTCGAACCTGAGCGCCGGGCGTGGCCGCGAAACCCAAATAGCCGTCGAACCGTTCGCCCACGACCCCGGTCGCGAGCGCCTGTTCGAGCGCCGGAGTCTGGGCCACCGCACCACTCGCGCCCGCCGCCATCAGCACCGCCAGACTGAGCAACCGCAAGCTCATGGCTTGGGCTGCTTGGGGAAAGCTTCGGGATTCTGGTCGATCAGTTGCTGGACGTCATGCTGAAGCCGCACGACGACCTCCTGGCGGATGGTGACGTTGAGGTTGATCTCGATCGGCTTGTCCGGGGTCTTGACCGAAATGCAGCCGCTCAGCGGCGCTGAGAGCGCAGCCAGCGCGATCATCGTGGTCCCGTGTTTGCTTGGTGTCATCGCTCGGTCCTTCACTTGGGCGGGGTCATGGTGGTGGTAATCTCCGGCGCCGGCGGCGGCGTCTGGGTCTGGCTCTGGCTCTCCTCGCTGCGCCGCACCTCGGTGACGATTCCGGGGATTGAATCGAGCGGTCTCGAGATCACCTTGTCGACCTGCTGGCGCGGGTCGCGATAATATTTGGCGGTCTGGATCAACGACCGGAAGGGCCCGTGAATATTGATGTTGAAACGGAACGGGACCTTGGCAAACGCGCTGCGCAGCAGCTTGGCGCCGCCGGACGATCCGCTCAATCCCAATTGGTCGATCGTGATCTGGGTCGCGAATTCGCCCGACAGATCGCCGCCCAGGCGCACGACCATCGATTTGTAGCGCAGGTCCTTGAGCGCATCGAAGGCGATCTTCGCGGCGAAGCCAAGTTTGGCGCGGTTGATCGCACCGACATAGGACAACGTGCCGCCCTCGGGCCGGGCCTCGAGGCGGCCGCCAACAATCCGTCCGCCGTTTTCATCGAAGATCATGGGCAAGAACCCGTCGAACCGACCGCTCGCGGATATTTCCTTGAAGCCGAGGCTGCTGACGAAGGTATTGGCGTCGAGGCCGATGACTTCGAAGGTCAGCCGCTTGGCGGTTGAATGGGCGAAGTTGAGCACGGTTTCGTGGAGCACCAGGCGGCCGCCCATGAACGGCCATTCGCCGCGCTCGATCTTGATCAGCTGATGGGGCAGCAACTGGTAATGAATGACCCCGTCTTCGACCAGGATGCCGGGGTTGATCGACTGGGCGGTGAGCAGCTGTCCGGGCGCGGTGGTGAGGCCGAGCAGATCGTTGAAATGGATCGTGCCCTTGATCCCCGTGACCGGCCCGAACGGTGCGGCGAGGTCGAGGTTGGCGGTCGAGAAATCGCCGCTCGAGGTGACCTTGCCGCTGTTGTTCCAGTCGATCCGGCCAGTGCCGCTGATCGTCCCGTTGACCAAAGCGATGACG
>JARXKO010000105.1 GCA_030271595.1 Pseudomonadota bacterium
AACAGATTCTGGTTGGGGATGACGATCAGCGTATCGACATGCTGCTGAAGCTCGGCGATCCCGCTGTCGGCCGCGCGTGTGCGGCGAGAGCCTTCGAACGCGAACGGCTTGGTCACCACGCCGACGGTCAAAATGCCTTTGTCGCGCGCGGCCTTGGCGATGACTGGAGCAGCGCCGGTGCCGGTGCCGCCGCCCATGCCGGCGGCGATGAAGCACATATGCGCGCCGGCCAGCGCCTGTTCGATTTCGTCGAGCGTCTCTTCAGCCGCGGCGCGGCCGATTTCGGGCCGCGATCCGGCGCCGAGGCCCTGGGTGATCCTGAGACCAAGCTGGAGCCGGCGGTCGGCATGGCTGGAGTTGAGCGCCTGGGCGTCGGTATTGGCGACGATGAAGTCGACCCCCTGGACGTCGGCGCGCATCATGTTGGCGACCGCATTGCCGCCGGCGCCGCCGACTCCGATCACGGCGATGCGCGGGCGCAGCTCGTCAACTTCGGGGCGGATGAAATCGATGCTCATGGACCAAACTCCCTCTCAAGCGGCAACGCGTTGAGCTTCCGGCATGAATCATTGAATCATCGCGAGTCGCAAGCCAAGCGAAATCATGAATGCGGGTCAAAAATTTACGTTGATAAGTGGCTCTTGGGACTCACTTCCACGCCAAATCGGGACAAAAGGACGGTGCGGGGGTCAGTCGAATGCCAGCGGGCGTATCCTTGGCACCACCAGCCACCACCACAAAGCGGCGAAGACGCACACCGCGGCGGTTAGCCAAAAGGCGTTGTCGTACAGCCCGGTCCAGTCGATGATCATTCCGGTGATGATTGGCCCGACGATGCCCGGAACATTGCCGACCCCGTTCTGGATCCCGATGAAGCTGCCGATGGCGCGCGGCCCGGCAAAAATCTGGGCAATGGCATAGAGGTTGATGCCGCCGGTCGCGGTCGCTGCCCCGAACACCATCAGCAGGCCGCCGATCGCCAAAGGAGTGCGCGCGCCGATCAGCCCGACGATCGCACCGGCCATGACAAGGTTGCCGACAACCATCGAAACGCGGCGGAAGGCCGGTTCGCTTCGGCCGGCTCGTGACCAGCGGTCGGACAGCCAGCCCTGGACCAGCGCGCTGACCGCCTGGGCGACAAAACCCAGGGTCGCGAGATAGGTCATGTGAAGGATGGTGAAGCCGCGCGCCTGGACCAGATAGAGCGGCAGCCAGACGATGATGAAATAGAGCGGGTAGGTAGCGCCGAAATGACCGATCCCCATGGCCCAGACCTCGCGGGTTCCGGCCACTCGCGCGATCGGCACCGGTGAGCCGCGCTCGGGCGCCGCGAAATTGGGCAGCTGGCGCGCGGTCAGCAGCCACGGCCCGACCCACAGCATGGTCATCGCTCCAAATACGACGAACATCGTGCGCCAGCCGTAAGTCGCCACCAGCAGGCCGCCAGCGAAAGTCCCGACGACAGGGCCAAGCGCAATACCCGCGGCGACCACGCTATTGGCAATTCCCCGATTCTCCGGCGCGACGTGGCGGGCGATAACCTTCGACGCGCCGGGAAAGGTGATGCTTTCGCCGAGCCCGAGCAGCAGACGCAGCACGACCAGCGCAGCGATTCCGCCGACCAGTCCCATCATCATCGTGCTTGCCGCCCACAAGGCAATTCCGGCGGCAATCAGGCGATAGACGCACCACCGGTCGCACGCCCAGCCGACGAAGAATTGAAGCGGGACATAGGCCCAGAAAAAGGCTGATACGGCGAGCCCGAAGCCGGTCGCCGTGAGCCCCAGCTCGGGCTTGAGCTTGGGCGCGGCGATCGCAATCGCGCCGCGGTCGACATAATTGAGCAGGATGGCGAGTCCGACCAGCAGGACCAGAACCAGACCGCCGGACGCCAACCGCGATGGCGGCGGCGTTGAAATCGAAGTCGATGCCATGGTCATCCCCCAGGATTGTCAGGCTAACGATATGGCGAGCGATTAATAGCCTTTTCGAAGAACGCTGACGAGGCGCGCGACCATTCCGGTCGAGGCCCGTTTCGCAAGCGTCGGGGTAGAGATGTCGCGGATATCGCCCGAATCCGACACCGCTAGCAGCGCCAGCCCGACCAGAGTCGAGAATGCCGGGCCGCTATGCGCGTCGGGCAGGCCGGTCAGCTGCTTGGGCCGGCCAATGCGGACCGCGCGGCCGAGTACGCCCTGCATGTAATCGGCGATATTCTTGAGCTCCGCGCCGCCGCCGGTCAGCACCACCTGGCGCCCGACCGGGCCGGCGAAGCCGAGATCCTTGAGCGCGCTGTCGACCGCCCCGGTCAGCTCCTCGATGCGCTGGCGGATGACCATCATCAGCTGGGCGCGGGTGATCTTGATCGGCTCTGCCCCCGGTTCTGCGGCGATCTGGCTGGCCTCGATCATCTCGTGATTGTCGCGCGGGCTGGTCATGGCCGAGCCGTAGAAGCATTTGAGCCGTTCGGCGTCGCGGCGCTGGACGGCGAAGGCGCAGGCGATGTCGGTGGTGATGTCGTGCGCGCCAAGCGGGATCGAGCGCAAGCCCACCAGCATCCCGCCGAGATGGACCGAGACGTTGGTGACGTCGGCACCGAGCTCGACCAGCGCCACACCAAGCTCGCGCTCTTCGTCGTTGAGGCACGCCAGTCCGGCGGCGATCGGCGAAGCGACGATCGCGCGAACTCCAAGATGCGCCGAGCGGATCACGGTGTCGATATTGCGCAGCGGCGATTCATCGGCGGCGATGACATGGATATCGACGCCCAGCCGGTTGGCGAACAGACCGATCGGCTGCTGCACGCCTTGCGCCCGGTCGATGGTGTAGAGCGCCGGATGGGCGTGGAGCACGACCTGGTTGTCACGGTGGATGGCGGCGCTGGCGTTGCGCATCAATTCATCGATGTCGGCCTGTTCAACGGCATGGCCGCCAAGTTCGACTTCGACATTGGCGACTTCGCTGACGAGGCCGCCGGCGCCGTAGCTTGCGAGGACTTCCTCGACCGTCTGGCCGGACATGCGCTCGGCCAATTCGACCGCCTCGCGGACCGCGAACTCGCTCGCCGCCATGTCGGTGATATAGCCGCGCTTGACCCCGCGGCTTTCGCGCTGGCCGGTGCCGAGCACGGTCGGCCGGCCGTCGCCGTCGATCGATGCGATCATCGCGCTGACCTTGGACGAGCCAATGTCGAGTGCGGCGATGAGCAGCGGTTCAGCGGGCGCGGCCATTGGACCCTGAATCACCCTTCCGGAGGAGCTGCAACGACTGGCTCCCCCGGCGCACGAGGCAGCCGGACGACCATCTGCTTGGGATCGCGCATATCGAAGCGAACGATTCCGCGGCCAAGCAGGCCGCTGCTTTTGTCGAGCTTGGCGAATTTGGCAAGCGCGGTCCGTGCCTCCTTGTCCCCTTCGGGCAAGGCGACCACTTCGCCCGACTGGAAATTCAAATCCCAGCGGCGGCCGCCGACCCAGGTGGCGGAGGTCAATTGCGGCGCCAGCGTCGGGACACTCGCAATCATCTCGCGCAATTGCCGTTCGTGGCCATTGGCGCCGGCGCCGATAAGCAAAGGCAGGTCGGGCATCCTGTCGACCGCAACCCGGTCGAGCACGACCCCGTCCTCGTCGATCAACTGCAGCCCGCTTTGGTTCTGCCACAGCGCGGCTGGCCGCCGCTCGACGATGTCGATGACCAAGGTGTCGGGCAGGCGGCGAGACACGCGGGCATCCTTGACCCAGCCGAAGTTGAGCAATCGGGAGCGGATCGCAGCGACATCGACCAGGGTTTGCGGGGCCTTGACCGAGCCCGCTTCGTCGGCGGCTCGGTGCAATTCGCCGGTCACCACTCGATCGACCAGCCCGCGGTCCATATTGGCGATGCCGACGATCTGATAGCCGCTGACGGTAAAGCCGGCGCGCCCGACCGCGGAGCCGGCGGCGCGCTCGGCCTTGGCCGGGATGTCGAGCGCGATCATGACGACGATCGCGATCGCCAGGACGAAGGCGGTGAAGACCATTCCGGCAAGCTTGTTGGCGCGCGCCTGGTCGACTGGCAGCCGCTTCGCGATTTTCCTGGGAACGCTGACCTTGGGCGCGGCGAGGCGCGGCTTCGAGCGCCCCGACGACCCGCGGCGGACGTGGGCTGCGCTCATTGCAGTGCCTCGGCGATCAGCCGCTCGACCAGATCGCCATAATCGATGCCCTTGAGGCGCCCCTGCTCCGGTACCAGGCTTAGCGGGGTCATCCCCGGCTGGGTGTTGACCTCGAGCAGATAGAGTCCCGCTTCGCCCTGCTCATCGTCCCAGCGGAAGTCGGAACGCGAGGCGCCCTTGCAGCCGAGCAAGCGATGCGCCCGGGCGGCCGTGTCCATCATCGCCTGGGCGATTGCGGCGGGGACTTCGGCGGGGCAGACGTGCGTCGTCAGGCCGTCGGTATATTTGGCGTCATAGTCGTAGAATCCGGCCTTGGGTTTGAGCTCGGTCACCGCCAGCGCCTCGCCGCCCAGCACCGCGACGGTCAGCTCGCGGCCCTTGATGAAGGGTTCGGCGAGCAAGCGGTCGAAATGCTGCCACGGGCCTTCGACGTCGCGGCCGATGGGGGTGCCGTAATTCCCTTGCTCGGTGACGATCGCGACTCCGACCGACGACCCTTCGTTGACCGGCTTGAGCACGTATGGCCGCGGCATCGGGTCGCGCTGATAGAGGGTTGCGCTGTCGACCATCGTTCCGGCGGGCATTCGAATGCCGTGGGGTGCGAGCACCAGCTTGGTCAGCTCCTTGTCGATCGCGATCGCCGAGGTGGTGAGTCCGCTGTGGGTGTACCGCAGTCCCATCAGGTCCATCATGCCCTGGACGCTGCCGTCTTCGCCGGGTGTGCCGTGGAGTGCGTTGAAGACCACGCCGGGCTTGAGATCCGCCAGCCGCACCGCGACGTCATGGCCCATGTCGAGTTCGGTGACGTGGGTCCAGCCGCGCGAGCGAAGCGCCCCCGCAACCCCCTGCCCGCTGGTCAACGAGACCTCGCGCTCGGCCGACCAGCCCCCCATCAGCACGACGACGTGGATCGATTTATCCATGCCGCACCCCGACCCGCTGGATTTCCCATTCGAGTGTGATTCCGCTGTCGTCTTTCACCCGCCGCCGCACTTCTTCGCCCAATTGCTCGATATCCGCGCTGCTCGCCTGTCCCAGGTTGAGCAGGAAATTGCAGTGCTTTTCGGAGACCTGCGCGCCGCCGATCGTGAGCCCGCGGCAGCCGGCGGAGTCGATCAGCCGCCATGCCTTGTCGCCATCCGGATTCTTGAAGGTCGAGCCGCCAGTGCGGCTGCGCAAGGGTTGCGATTCCTCGCGGCTGTTCGCGATCCGGTCCATCTCGGCCTGGATCGCGG
>JARXKO010000106.1 GCA_030271595.1 Pseudomonadota bacterium
GGTGAGCCAGCCGGCCATGGCGTGCGCCGCGGCGGCGCGGCCGACGCCGAGCTTGACCGCGATGCCGGCGGCGCGGAGGCGTTTGACGCCCTTTCCCTTGGTCCGCGGATCGGGGTCCTTGAGCGCCGCCACCACCCGCGCCGGGCGCGCCGCGACGAGCAAGTCGGCGCAGGCCGGCCCGCGATCGCTGTCGTGGGCGCAGGGTTCGAGCGTGACATAGACCGTCGAACCCGCGGCGCGCTTGCCTGCAAGCGCTAGTGCAACCGCCTCGGCATGGGGGCGCCCGCCGGCGGCCGTCGCGGCGCGCGCGATCACCCGGCCCCTGGACGAGACGATGACGCACCCGACATTGGGGTTGGGCGCCGAGCGCCCGCGCGCTTCCCGGGCGAGCGCCACCGCCTCGGTCATGAACCGCGCGTCGGGATTCACATCCCGAGCTCGTTTTCGAGCTTCTGGAATTGCTTTTGCTTTTCGAGCATTGCCGCTTGCTGCTCTGCCTGATCCTTTTTCTGATCGGCTTCGATGTCCGCGTCGGTACGGTTGGCGGGGTAGTTTTCAACGTAGATGATTTGCGGCGGGGGCGCGGTGTTCATCGTCGAATCGACCAGGAATTCGATGATGATGATGAGCGTCACCAGGATCGCGAGCGCCAGCCCGACGAGCTGATCACGGCTGCGCTGGCGCATGAACGCACGCAGATCGGCGAAGGCGACGCGCGGGCTCGACGGCTTGGGGAACCAGGACATGGCCCAAGAATAGGGGCGCCCGGCGGCAATCGCCAGTGGCTGGCAATGGCGAGCCGACCGCCCGTTATTCAGCGGTGGGCGGCGGCGGTCAGGCGTTCGATCGCGCGATCCTTGCCCATGCGCTCGAGCAGCCCTGCCATTTCGGGACCGCTGTCGCGCCCGGTCAGCGCCAGCCGCAGTGGATGAAACAGCGCGCGGCCGGTGCGGCCGCTACTGTCCTTGAGCGCGCTCGTCAGGGCGCGCCAGGTTTCGCCATTCCACTCGAGGTCGCGCGCCAGAGCCGCGGCGTCGCGCGCCAGCAGCCGCTCGTCATGGGCCAAATCGGGTGCGTCGATGTCGCCCGCGACGACGTGCTGCCAACCGGCGAAATCGGACAGGCGCTCAAGATTGGGGCGGAGCAGGAGCCATTCGGCCTCGCTCGCGCCGCTGGGCAGGCGCTCCGCGACCACTTCATAATCCAGCCCGTGGAGCAGCCGGGCATTGATCAGCTCGACCTCATGCGGATCGAAATGCGCCGGCGCCCGGCCGAAATGGGCGAAGTCGAAGCCCGCTGCGAGAGTGTCCAGCGAGGCCACCGGATCGACCGGCTGCGACGTCCCGATCCGCGCCAGGACCGACAGCAGGGCCATCGGCTCAAGCCCGGCCTCGCGCACGTCACCAACCCCGTAGGCGCCAAGCCGCTTCGACAATTTGCCCTCGGCAGCAACCAGCAACGCCTCGTGGGCGAAGGCCGGCGGCGGCGCTCCAAGCGCCTCGAACATCTGGATCTGCGTCGCGCTGTTCGAGACATGGTCCTCGCCGCGAACGATGTGGCTGATGCCAAGGTCGACATCGTCGATCACGCTCGGCAGCAGATACAGCCAGCTACCGTCGGCGCGGCGGACAACCGGGTCGCTGAGCAATTTGGGGTCGAAGCTCTGCGGACCGCGGATGAGGTCGGTCCAGCCAATCGCGCGGTCGTGATCAAGGCGAAAACGCCAGTGCGGCGCGCGGCCCTCGGCCACGGCTGCGTCTTCGGGCTGGCGTTCATAGACCGGCGGCAAGCCGCGCCCGAGCAGCACCTTGCGCCGCACGTCGAGCTCTTCGGGGGTTTCGTAACAAGCGTAGACCCGCCCGGCCGCCTTGAGCCGCTCGAACTCGCGCTCGTAGAGGTCGAATCGCTCCGACTGGCGGACGCTTCGGTCGAGGGCGAGGCCGAGCCAGTCGAGATCGTCGCGAATCGCCTGGTCGAAGGCTGCGGTCGAGCGCTCGCCGTCGGTGTCGTCGATACGCAAAATGAACTCACCGCCATGCTGGCGCGCGAACAAATGATTGTGCAGGGCGGTGCGAATATTGCCGACGTGCAAGCGCCCGGTCGGTGAGGGAGCGAAGCGGGTTCGAACGGTCATGGCTTGCCGGTATGGAAAAAGTTGGTGATCGGGTAGCGCCGGTCGCGGCCGAAATTGCGGCTCCCGATCTTGACCCCGGGCGGAGCCTGGCGGCGCTTATATTCGGCGCGCAGCACCTTGCGTTCGATGTCCGCGACCAGCGCTTTGTCGGCGCCGGTCAGGCTGGCCACCTCGGCGACTGATTTTTCCTGATCGACGAGGCCGTCGAGAATCCGGTCGAGCATCGAATACGGCGGCAGGCTGTCCTCGTCCTTCTGGTCCGGGCGCAGTTCGGCCGACGGCGGCTTGGCAATTACCCGCTCGGGCATCACGTGGCCCTTGGGCCCAAGCGCGTGGTTCGGGTGGTTGTCGTTGCGCCACTTCGACAGCGTGAACACGGTCGACTTGTAGGCGTCCTTGAGCACCGAATAGCCGCCGGCCATGTCGCCGTAGAGCGTGGCATAGCCAACGCTCATCTCGCTCTTGTTGCCGGTGGTCAAAAGCATCTCGCCATGGGCGTTGCTGAGCGCCATCAGCGTGACCATCCGCAGGCGCGACTGGATATTCTCGGCGGGTGGGCCGGTCAGCCCGGGCACCATTTTCTCGAACGCCTCGACCCCCGGAATGATGGGGATGACGTCATGGCGGCACCCGAGCAGTTTGGCGCAGGCTTCAGCGTCTTCCAGGCTTTCAGCTGACGTGTATTTGCTGGGCATCATCACGCAGTGGACGCGCTCGGGGCCAAGCGCATCGACCGCGACCGCGGCGCTCAACGCGCTGTCGATCCCGCCCGACAGGCCGAGGATCACGCCGGGGAAGCCGTTGCTGTCGACATAGTCGCGTAGCCCTAGCATCATCGCCCGGTACACATCCTCGGGGAATTGGGCGATCCGCGCCTTGCGACCATCTTCGCAGCGCCAGCCCGTGGTGTCCCCGCTCCATTGCGTCAGCCACAATGCTTCCTCGAAATCGGGCAGATGCACGGCAAGCTCGCCGTTGCCGTTGATGACGAAACTCGCCCCTTCGAACACCAGCTCGTCCTGGCCGCCGACGCGGTTGAGGTAAGCGATCGCAAGCCCGGTCTCGGTCACCCTTTGCTCGACCAGGCGGATGCGCTTCTGGTCCTTGTCGAGCTCATAAGGGCTGCCGTTGGGAACGAGCAGGAACTGCGCACCCGCGTCCTTGAGATGGGCGCACACCGCCTCGAGCCAGATATCCTCGCAGATCGGAATGCCGATCCTGACGCCTTTATATTCAATCGGCTCGGGCAGCGGCCCTGGCGCGAACACCCGCTTCTCGTCGAAGGTGCCGTAATTGGGCAGTTCGTGCTTCAGCCGGCGGGCAATCAGCCTGCCGCCCTCGGCCAGCATGTAGGCATTATAGACTCGCCCTTCCTCGGCATGGATCGAGCCAAACAGGATCGCCGGACCGGGCTCGGCGGTGGCATCGATCAGCCGCTCGGACGCTTCCATCGCCCGGCGCACGAATTCGGGCTTGAGCACCAGATCTTCGGGCGGATAGCCGGTCATCTGCAGTTCGGGAAACATGATGATGTCGGCGCCCTTGCCCTTGGCGCGCGACTCGACCATTGCCGCCATATTGCCGTCGATATCACCGACGCGCTGTTTCAATTGAGCGAGGGCGATGGTCAGGCGAGTGGCGGCGGCGGCGGTCACGCGCTCCGCTTTAGCGCCGCATCGGCAACGGACAAGCTTTACGCGGGGGCCCCGGCATCGCTACAGCCGCCCCGACGCTGGGGGAATCATCACATGAAACTGCTCGCCGGGAACAGCAACCTGCCGCTGGCCCGATCGATCGCCGATTATCTGGAGATGCCGCTGACCGACGCCAGCGTTCGCCGCTTCGCCGATGAGGAGGTGTTCGTCGAGATCAACGAGAATGTCCGCGGCGAGGACGTGTTCGTGCTCCAGTCGACCAGCTTTCCAGCCAATGACAATCTGATGGAGCTGCTGATCTGCATCGATGCGCTGCGGCGAGCGTCGGCCAAGCGCATCACCGCGGTCCTGCCCTATTTCGGCTATGCCCGGCAGGACCGCAAACCCGGACCACGGACCCCGATTTCAGCCAAGCTGGTGGCCAATCTGATCACTACCGCGGGCGCCAACCGGGTGCTGTCGATCGACCTCCACGCCGGCCAGATCCAGGGCTTTTTCGACATTCCGACCGACAATCTGTTCGCCTCCCCGGTGATTGCAAGCGACATCCACGAGCGCTTCGGCGACCGCGAATTGATGGTCGTTTCGCCCGATGTCGGCGGGGTGGTCCGCGCCCGAAGCCTGGCCAAGCGGCTCAACAACGCGCCGCTGGCGATCGTCGACAAGCGCCGCGAGCAGGCCGGCGAATCCGAAGTGATGAACATCATCGGCGAGGTCGAGGGTCGGACCTGCATCCTCATCGACGACATCGTCGATTCGGCCGGGACCCTGTGCAATGCCGCGGTCGCGCTGAAGGAGAAAGGGGCCCTTGAGGTATTCGCTTATAGCACCCACGGCGTGCTGTCGGGCGGGGCTCAGGAGCGCGTCGCCAAATCCGAGCTGAGCGAATTGGTGGTGACCGATTCGATCCAGGCGACCGGCAATGGCCACGGCGGCAAGATCCGTCGCCTGTCGATCGCCCCGCTGCTGGCGGAAGCGATCCGCCGAATCAGCGACGAAGCGAGCGTGTCGAGCCTGTTCGACTGAATCTTGCCTTCGCGGCCTCCTCTGCTATAGGCGCACCGCTTTCCTAATCATTGGAAACGACGAACGGCCCGGCCAGTTAGGGCTGCCGTGGCAGTTCGATAACGTCGTTCCCGGCTTTGCCGAGGGACACATCAGGAGACGAAAATGCCCAAGCTCAAGACCAAGAGCGGCGTCAAGAAACGCTTCACGCTCACGGCGTCTGGCAAGTTGAAGCACGGGGTCGCTGGAAAGCGCCACCGCCTCATCAGCCACAACGCCAAATATATCCGCCAGAACCGCGGCACCGAAGTGCTCGACAAGGCCGACACGGCCCGAGTCAAGCTCTGGGCCCCTTACGGCCTCAACTAGGAGCTAGCGAACCATGACAAGAGTCAAACGGGGCGTAACCACCCGCTCCAAGCACAAGCGGATCTTGGACAATGCGAAGGGCTATTATGGCCGCCGCAAGAACACCATCCGAATCGCCCGCCAGGCCGTCGAAAAGGCCGGGCAATATGCCTATCGCGACCGCAAGG
>JARXKO010000107.1:0-1400 GCA_030271595.1 Pseudomonadota bacterium
GGTCGAAGCCGACCATCTCGGCCACTGGCATGGCGAACGACAGGAACCCGCCCGATACCAGCAGGCAGCTGGCACCGCCGGCGCGCATTGTCTGGACCAGGGTCCGGGCGCCGCTGGTTAGCGTGACCCGCTCGTCGAGGCAGATTTTGAGAATCCTCTCCTCCATTCCCGCGAGCAGGCGCACGCGCTCGCGAAGCGCGCCCTCGAAGTCGAGCTTGCCCTGCATCGCGCGCTCGGTGATATCGGCGACTTGCACCTTGAGGCCGGCATAATCGGCCAGTTCGTCGATACATTCCTGGCCGATGATCGTGCTGTCCATGTCGGCGACAAACAAGCGGCGCCAGCGCGGTTCGTCCGCCTGGACGACGATGTCGAGTCCCGCCAGTCCTTCCACCGCCCAACGCGCAGACCGCGGATCGCCCGCATACCGCAGGTCGGCGGCGTCGCCTTCGTCGATCCACTGATGAAACGCCGCCGCCGGATCGAGCTCCCGCAACAGCCCGAGCGCGCGATCGACCAACCTGTCATCGAGCCTGCCGGCTGCTATCAGCGTCGCAATGGCCAAGAACCGTCCTCCTGTCGCACTCATCGCCGGACCGACCGCGAGCGGCAAGTCGGGATTGGCGCTGGCGCTCGCTGAAGCCGCGAACGGCGTGATCGTCAACGCCGATAGCGCGCAACTATATGCCGATCTGCCGATCCTGAGCGCGGCCCCGAGCGCTGCCGACCGTCGCCGCGCCGAGCATCGGCTCTATGCAGTCGCCGATGGTGCCTTCGCCATGTCCGCCGCTGCCTGGGCCGACCTCGCCCGCGCCGAAATCGCCGCCATCCACGACAGCGGCCGCCTGCCGATCCTGGTTGGTGGCACTGGCCTCTACCTGCGCACGCTGATCGATGGAATTGCGCCAGTGCCGCCGATCGATCCCGCGATCCGTCACGACGTCCGCCATGCAACCGTCGCCGACAATCGCGAGCGCTTGGGGCTGCTCGACCCCGAAGCCGCGGCGCGGCTGGGCCCGAGCGACACGACGCGGATCGCGCGCGCGCTCGAAGTGATCCTGTCGACCGGGCGCCCGCTCAGTCATTGGCAGCAGCACCGCCACGGCGGGATCGGCGCGGCAATCACACTCAGGCCGCTGATCCTCCTGCCCCCGCGCGACTGGCTGTACGCGCGCTGCGACGCCCGCTTCGCGGCGATGATCGAGGGCGGCGCGATCGAGGAGGTGAAGGCCTTGCTCGAGCGGGATCTGTCGCCGTCATTGCCCGTGATGCGCGCCATCGGAGTGACAGGAATCGCCGCCTATCTGACTGGCGCCTGCACCTTGGCCGAGGCGATCGCCGCCGGGCAGCAGGCGACGCGCAATTACGCCAAGCGCCAATATACCTGGTTTGCACACCAG
>JARXKO010000107.1:1500-5307 GCA_030271595.1 Pseudomonadota bacterium
CTCGGCTTCAGTCACGGCCTGTCGATCCGCTTCGGCTTCGTCGAGCCGCGCGCCGATCTCGATGTGTTCATGGTCGCGCCAAAGGGACCGGGAACCGCACTCCGCGCTCTCTACACCGAGGGCAAGGGGATGATCGCCTTGTGGGCGGTCGAACGCGACGTCAGCGGCAAGGCTGGAGGGATCGCGCTGGCCTATGCGCGCGCGCTCGGCTGCGGCCGCGCGGGCCTGATTCAATCGAGTTTCGCCGAGGAAGCAGAGGCCGATCTGTTCAACGAGCAAGCGGTGGTGTGGGGCGGCGTACCGGCGCTGCTCGAAGCCGGCTTCCAAACCTTGGTTGCCGGCGGCTGCTCACCCGAAGTCGCGTATCTCGAATGCGTCGGGGAACTGAAACTGATCGCCGACCTGATCGAGGCTCGCGGCATCGCCGGAATGCGCGAAGCGATTTCCAACACCGCCGAGCTTGGCGCGGTCCTCGGCGGTCCCAAGATCGTCGATCGGGCGTTGCGCGAACGAATGGCACGAATCCTCGTCGAGGTCCGCGCCGGCAAATTCGCCGAGGCGCTCCGCCGCGAGGGCGAGGCCGGGTATCCGCTACTCGACAAGGCTCGCGCCGACGCGCGATCGAGCGCGGTCGAGCAAGCGCGCCGGCGGCTTGCAGGCGACGCCGATTAGGCTTTCGCCCGCTCGATCGCCTCGATGACGATCTGGCGCGCTTCTTCGGCATTTCCCCAGACCCCGACCCGCACCCACTTCTCCTCCTCGAGGTCTTTGTAGTGGGTGAAGAAATGCTCGATCTGCTTGAGCACGATCGACGGCAGGTCCTGGCGCTCGCCGACGTCGGAATAATAAGGAAAGGTCGAATCGACCGGAACGCAGATGATTTTTTCGTCGCCACCATGCTCGTCCTCGAGGTTGAGCACGCCGATTGGCCGGGCGCGAACCACCGATCCCGGAACGAACGGCGAGCGCGCCACGACCAGAGCATCGAGCGGATCGCCGTCGGGCGACAAGGTGTGCGGAACGAAGCCGTAATTGGCCGGATAGCGCATCGGGGTGTGGAGAATGCGGTCGACGAACAAGGCGCCCGAGGCTTTGTCGAATTCATATTTGACCGGCTCGCCGCCGACCGGGACCTCGATGATCACGTTGACGCTGTTAGGCGGGTCGTCGCCGACCGGGATCTTGTCGATATTCATCGGTTGTGGCCGTGCTTCCGGGTCAGGGCAATTGCCCGCCGCTCCTAAACAAGGCGAGGCCGAGAAACAACGCGCCGACCCCGGCGATGACCGATCCGCCGACATAGGCAGCGGCGAGCCCATATTGATGGCGCTCGACCATCAGGGCGGCATCGAGCGAAAAGGCGGAAAAGGTCGTGAAACCGCCAAGCACGCCGGTGGTGAGGAACAGGCGAACGTCCTGGCTCAGCCCCGGGCGGAACAGGAAATAACCCGCCAGCAGCCCCATCAGGAAGGAGCCGAGAAGGTTGACGATCATGGTGCCCGCCGGAAAGCCGGTCCCCAACGCCCGAGCCGCCGCGACATTGACCGCATGGCGCAGGGCGCCGCCGATCCCGGCGCCAAGGAAGATGATCAGATAGGGCACGCTCGCCCCCTACCGCCGCCCGAACAATTTTTCGATGTCCGCGTGGGCGAGCTTGACCCAGGTCGGACGGCCGTGATTGCACTGGCCCGAGCGCGGAGTCACTTCCATTTCGCGCAGCAAAGCGTTCATTTCGGCGACCGACAGCACGCGCCCGGCGCGAACCGAACCGTGGCAGGCGATCGTCGCCTGGACGAGGTCGAGCCGGTCGCGC
The DNA here is from genome assembly GCA_030271595.1 of Pseudomonadota bacterium. Lineage (GTDB taxonomy): Bacteria > Pseudomonadota > Alphaproteobacteria > Sphingomonadales > Sphingomonadaceae > Sphingomicrobium. Next base: position 3,314 of record JARXKO010000107.1, read on the forward strand.
AGGCCGATGGCGCCGCCAAGCTCGGCGATCTCCGCGGCGAGATCGGAGAGCAGCGACGCGCTATCGGTCTTGCCCAGCGCGGCCGGGACCGCCCGGACCATCATCGCGCTCTCGCCGAAGCGCTCGATTTCCAGCCCCAGACCGGCGAGCTCGGCAATGGCGCCTTCAAGGCGGTCGCAATCGACCTCGTCGAGCTCGACCATTTCGGCCACCAGCAGCGCCTGGCTGGCCGGGCGCCCGCCCTCGCGAGCGGCGCGCATCCGCTCGAGCACCAGCCGTTCGTGGGCGGCATGCTGGTCGACGATCACCAGCCCGTCCTCGGCCTCGGCGACGATGTACGTGGCGGCGACCTGGCCGCGCGCGACTCCGAGCGGATAGTCGACCGCGGGAGCGACAGCCGGTTCGGCGCGGCCTGCGGGAGCGTGATCGAACAGCCGTAGAGTCTCGGCCAGACCAGAATTCGTCACTCCCGCGAAAGCTGGAGCCCAGTTTTCTTGCCGCACTGGGTTCCCGCTTTCGCGGGAATGACGGTCGAGGTCGTCGCCGGTCGTCCATTTGACCGCCGCGGCGGCCTGTTCGCGGCCGGCGCTGCGCTGGCTTTCGGCGTCGAGTGCGTGGCGCAGTCCGCCGACGATCATTCCGCGCACCCCTTGCGGGTCGCGAAAGCGGACTTCGGTCTTGGCCGGGTGGACGTTGACGTCGACATCCTCGAGCGGGACCGAGAGGAACAAAGCGGCGATGGGGTGGCGGTCGCGGGCGATGAGGTCACGATAGGCGGCGCGCAGCGCGCCGACCAGCAAGCGGTCCTTCACCGGCCGGTCGTTGACGAACAGGAATTGCTGGTCGGCCATGCCGCGATTGAAGGTCGGCAGGCTGATGACCCCGGTCAGGCGCATGCCCTCGCGCTCGAACTCGATGCCGACGCCGTGGCGGTCGAGCTCGTGGCTGAGCAAGGCCGCGACCCGCGCCGGTGCCCCCTCTGGCTGAAGCGAGAGAATGCGCCGGCCGTCATGCTCGAGACTGAACCCGACATCGGGGCGGGCCATCGCCAGCCGCTTCACCGAATCGAGGCAGGCGGCATATTCGGAGCGCGGCGAGCGCAGGAACTTGCGCCGCGCCGGCACCTTGGCAAACAATTGCTCGACCCGCACCCGAGTGCCGGGCGGGAGCGCCGCCGGCCCCTCCCCCGCCACCGCGCCGTGATCGATCGTAATTCGCCAGCCGTCGTGCCCAGGGATGCGGCTGTCGATGGTCAGCAAGGCAACGCTGGCGATCGACGGCAAGGCCTCGCCACGAAAGCCGAAACTGGTCACCCGGTCGATGCCCTCGTCGGGCAATTTGGAGGTGGCGTGACGTTCGAGCGCGAGGCGCATGTCATCCGGCGCCATGCCGCTGCCGTCGTCGCCAACCTCGATTGCCTCGAGCCCGCCACCCGTCAGTCGGACCGCGACCTGGCCAGCCCCGGCATCGAGCGCATTTTCGATCAATTCCTTGAGCGCGCTCGCCGGACGCTCGACCACCTCACCCGCGGCGATGCGATTGATCAGTTCGGGAGGCAGCCTTCTTATTGACATGATGAGGGTCTTAACCCAATCCGGCCTAGCCAGCGAAGCACTGATTTTTCCTGAAAATTCAGACCGCATTCAACCGGCGACCATGTAGTGAAAATTAAGGCGGCGGGCCAAGTGCCCGGCGCTCATCAAACAAAGGCGAGGACGGGGAACAGATGTTCTGGACGCGGTGGTTTAAATGGATGTCCCACGACATGGCGATCGATCTTGGGACGGCCAACACGCTCGTCTATGTCCGCGGCCGCGGCATCGTCCTCAACGAGCCCTCGGTCGTCGCGATTGAAACCATCAACGGGGTCAAACGGGTCAAGGCCGTGGGCAATGACGCCAAGCTGATGATGGGCAAGACCCCCGACCAGATCGAGGCCATCCGCCCGCTGCGCGACGGGGTCATCGCCGACATCGACGTCGCCGAGCAGATGA
>JARXKO010000108.1 GCA_030271595.1 Pseudomonadota bacterium
AGAAGCCGCAGGTGGCGCCATATTCGGGCGCCATATTGGCGATGGTGGCGCGGTCGGCGACCGTCATGGTGTCGAGCCCGGGGCCGTAGAATTCGACGAAGCGGCCGACCACGCCCTTGGCGCGAAGCATTTGCGTGACCGTCAGCACGAGGTCGGTGGCGGTGATCCCTTCCTTGAGCTGGCCGTCGAGGCGGAAACCGACGACTTCGGGGATAAGCATGCTGACCGGCTGTCCGAGCATAGCCGCTTCGGCCTCGATCCCGCCGACTCCCCAGCCGAGCACGCCAAGGCCGTTGACCATGGTCGTGTGGCTATCGGTGCCGACCAGGGTGTCGGGATAAGCGACCATCTCGCCCGACTGGTCGGGGCCGGTCCACACGCATTGCGCGACATGCTCGAGGTTGACCTGGTGGCAGATGCCGGTCCCCGGCGGGACGACGTTGAAATTGTCGAACGCGTGGGTTGCCCATTTCAAGAATTCGTAGCGTTCGCCGTTGCGGTGATATTCGAGTTCGACGTTCTTGCCGAACGCCTGGGGTGTGCCGAATTCGTCGACCATCACGCTGTGATCGATGACAAGGTGAACCGGAACCAGCGGGTTGATCTTCTGCGCGTCGCCGCCGAGGCTCTTCATCGCATCGCGCATCGCGGCCAGGTCGACGACCGCCGGAACGCCGGTGAAATCCTGCATCAGCACGCGCGCCGGGCGGTACTGGATTTCGCGGGTGATGCGCCGTTCCTTGAGCCAGTCGGCGAGCGCCTGGAGGTCATCGCGGGTGACCGTCTCGCCATCCTCGAAACGCAGCAGGTTCTCGAGCAGCACCTTCATCGAGAACGGCAGCCGGGCAAGATCGCCGAGCACTGCGGCCGCCTTGGGCAGCGAATAATAGGCATAGGTCTGGCCGCAGCATTCCAGGGTCGAACGGGTGTCGAGGCTGTCCTTGCCGGTCGGGATCATCATGGTCCTTACTTCGCGCGTGAATGGGCGCAGCGGGCGCTTTGGAGCGCCTTAGCAACCGCATGGTGGACCGGCAAACGCTCGCGCGCCCGGTCGTCAGATCCAGCGCCGCCAGCGGAAATAGAGATAGGGCAGGACGGCACTGGCGAGCATCACCGCGAGCGCAATATAATAGCCGTAATGCCAGTTGAGTTCGGGAAAATAGTGGAAGTTCATCCCGTAAACGCCGGCGATCAGGGTCGGCGGCATGAACACCACCGCGGCCCAGGAAAACAGCTTCATCGCCGCATTCTGCTCGATGCTGATCAGGCCCAGCGACGCATCGAGCAGGAAGGTGAGATTGTCCGACTGGAAGGTGGCGTGCTCCGACAGCGACGTGACATCGACGGTCAGGCTCGCCAGATGGTTGCGGGCATCGTCCATGCCCTCGCCGTGAAGGCGCGACGACGACGATAGGAAGTTGAGCATTCGGGCGACCGACACCGCCGAATAGCGGATCTTGGCGAGCAATGTCTGGCCGCGGCCAATCCGGGTAAGGAGGGCGGTGAGCCGGTCGGCGGGGATTCGCCGAGCCTCGATCCGCTTGTCGAAAATATGGTTGGAGATCTCCTCGATCGCGCTGCCCAGGCTTTCGAGCTCGTCGGCGAGGCGATCGATGATAGCATCGAGCAATCGGATGAGCGCGGTGATGGCATCGGCGACCAGCTCGGGTTCGCGCCGCGCATGCTCGATAAACGCGCGGACCGGCTTGGGCGATTGGTAGCGCAGGGTCACCAGCCGGTCGCCGGTCAGGACGAACGCCAGCGGTGTCGTCGTCGGCTCGCCCTCGGTTACCCCGGTCAACGTGCTGATCGTCATGTAAAGCGCATCGCCGCGCTGGTAGAGCCGGCTCGACGGCTCGATCTCGATCAGGTCGGCCTGGGTCGGAACATCGACCCCGATGCAGCGCTCGACCAGCGCTTCTTCCTCGCGCGTCGGCTCCTCCAAGTCGATCCAGCTGGCTTTCTTGGGAATCAGCTGGCGCGACGCGTCGATGATCGATCCGTCACAGCCCGGGCCATAGGTTCGCAGCATGGCTTGGTCTCCAATGAAGCGCTGCACTTTGCAAGCGCCTTCGTCTCGACCATGGTCGCGCCGATGACCACCGTGCTGACGATGCCGCGCCGCCCGCTCCTCGCCGAAGCGGCGATCGTCGCCGTCGCGCTGCTCGTCCTGCTGGCGATGGGCCGGGCGCCGATCTGCACCTGCGGCACGATTACATTGTGGGTCGGCGCGCGCGACAGCGCCGAGACCAGCCAGATGCTGACCGACTGGTACAGCGCCAGCCACATCGTTCACGGCCTGTTGTTCTACGCCGCCTTGTGGCTCGCGCTCCGTCGCTGGCCGGTCGAGTGGCGCTTCGTCCTCGCCCTCGCGATCGAGGCGAGCTGGGAGGTGATCGAGAACACGCCGATGGTCATCGACCGCTATCGTCAGGCGACCGCGGCCCTGGGCTATAACGGCGACAGCGTCCTCAATTCGATGTCCGATGTGGCGATGATGGCCCTCGGCTTCCTCGCCGCGCGCAAACTGCCGCTCTGGGGGGCGACCCTGCTGCTGATTGTGCTCGAGCTCGTTCCCTTGTTCGCCATCCGCGACAATCTCACGCTCAATGTGTTGATGCTGGTGGCGCCGAGCAAAGCGATCGCGCTGTGGCAGGCGGGCGGTTGAGTTTTGTCGGATTTTCGTCTGTAAGGCGTTGAACGACCTTATCTTTCCAAAAGGAACAAGACTGTGAAGCATGGTGCGTATGTGGCTTTGGCATTGCTTATATCGACCGTCGCGGCGTCACCGGCGGCGGCCGGCGAACTGTTCGGCGGAGCCTATGTCCACGACGTCAAGACCCCGCTCGACAAATCGGGCATCGAAGGCGGCGCGGACCTTATGGCCGGCTACCGCTTCGGCAGCATCGCCGCTACCCCGATCCAGCCTTACGCCTTTGTCGCGGTCAATACCGCCGGCCAGACCAATTACGGGGCGATCGGGATCTCGGCCAAGTTCGGCAATCGATTCTATTTCCGCCCCGGCATCGGCCTCGCCATCCACACCGGGTCCGCGGGTCAATTCTATCGCACCGACAAGATCGCGTTTGGCAGTCGCGTCCTGTTCGAGCCCGAGGTCGGTCTTGGGGTCCGCCTCAGCGATCGCGCCAGTGTCGAGGCGAGCTGGGTGCACATGAGCCACGCGACCCTGTTCAGCCGCGAGAACCCGGGGATCGACAATCTTGGGATTCGCTTCAACCTGAAGCTCTAGCCTTCAAAGGCAGCGATAGATCATCGGCTCTGCGCCGCGGCGCAGCTCGAACGGCCCGAGCTGGAGTCCGGTTTCGACATTACCCTCAATGGTCATGCGGTCGCCACTGACGATGCCGCTGTAGCGAACCCGCCAGCTTGGCGGCACTTCGCCAACGCGCACTGGCCCGCCATGATCGGGGCTATGCATTCCTTGGGCGGTGAACTGGCCGCCGGGGCCGACGAGCAAGGGGCCGATCGTCCCGTGGGCACAATCATAATCAAGCGTTCCACCGCCGGGTACCAAATGCAGCGCGGCATGCGGGCCGCCCCAGTCACCGGCGAGCGGGACGGGCATAGCCGGGACGCTGGCGCATGCGCCAAGCAGTGCAGCAAGTGGAAGCGCGCACTTCATGCGGGCCTAGCGCCCGATCATGGTTTCCGGCTTCACCAGCCGCAAGAAAGTTTCTTCGTCGACCAAGTCGAGCTCCAGGCCCGCTTGCTTGAGGGTCAGGCCGTTCTTGTGGGCGTGCTTGGCGATTGCCGCGGCATTGTCATAGCCGATCTCCGGCGCCAGCGCGGTGACCAGCATCAGCGAGCGGTTCATCAGTTCGGCGATGCGTGCCTCATCGGGTTCGGCACCATCGAGCATTCGTGTCGTGAAGCTTTCCATGCCGGTTGAAAGCAGGTTGATCGAGCGAATGACATTGGCTGCGATCAGGGGCTTGAACACGTTCAGCTCGAGGTGACCCTGGAGGCCGCCAATGGTCACGGCGAGATGATTGCCCATGACCTGGGCGGCGACCATCGTCAGCATTTCGGCCTGGGTCGGGTTGACCTTGCCCGGCATGATCGAGCTGCCTGGCTCATTCTCCGGCAGTTTCAACTCGCCAAGCCCGCAGCGCGGCCCGGAGCCGAGCAAGCGGATGTCGTTGGCGATCTTGGTCAGCGCCACGGCAATGACGTTGAGCACTCCCGACAGCTCGACCAGCGTATCGTGCGCGGCGAGCTCGGCGAACTTGTTCGGCGCCGAGGTGAAGGGCAATTGCGTGAGCTTGGCCACTTCCCTGGCGAAGTCCTCGGCGAAGCCTTCGGGCGCGTTGAGCCCGGTGCCGACCGCGGTCCCGCCCTGGGCGAGCCGGAACAGCCGCGGCATCATGCCCTCGACCCGATCGATGCAATCGGCGATTTGCTGGGCATAGCCGGAGAATTCCTGGCCGAGCGTCAAGGGGGTCGCATCCTGCAAATGGGTGCGGCCGATCTTGACCAGATGGTCCCACTTCTTGGACTGGGCAGCGAGTTGGGCATGGATCATGGCGAGCGCCGGGAGCAACCGCATCCGCACCGCCCGCGCGGCAGCGATATGCATTGCCGTCGGGAAGCTGTCGTTGGACGACTGGCTTTTGTTGACATGGTCGTTGGGGTGAATCGGCTCCTTGCCGCCGCGCTTGCCGGTCAGCAGTTCATTGGCCCGTCCGGCGATCACTTCATTGGCGTTCATGTTCGACTGCGTGCCCGACCCGGTCTGCCAGATGACCAGCGGGAATTGATTGTCGAGGTCGCCGCGCGCGACCTCGGCGGCGGCCTGCTGAATGACCTCGGCGAGCTTGGGATCGAGGCCGGCGATGCGCGCATTGACCCGCGCCGCGGCCTGCTTGACGAAGCCCAAGGCGTGGATGATCTCAAGCGGCATCTGCTCGCGCGGGCCGAACGGGAAATTGAGCAGCGAGCGCTCGGTCTGGGCGCCGTAATAAGCGTCCGCCGGAACCTCGATCGGCCCAAAGCTGTCATGTTCGGTCCGGGTCGTGCTCATGATACTCCTTCGCTCGTCATTGCGAGGAGCGCAGCGACGCGGCAATCCAGTCGTTGCCGAAGGCTGGATTGCTTCGCTCCGCTCGCAATGACGGCATGATCTTATTTCTTCCTGGTAAAGTCCACGCTGACGACGTTCGATCCGTCGTCTGCGGGTTCTGCCGCGGGCTCGTCATTCCCGGGCTCTTCCTCGGGAATCGGCTCGGCCACCGAAT
>JARXKO010000109.1 GCA_030271595.1 Pseudomonadota bacterium
TGAAAACCAGCCGGGCTCGCCTCGGTACCGCAGTCGCTGCCGCAGCGCTTGCGCTCGGTGCCTTCGGCGCTGCGATCCCAGCCTCGGCCCAGCCCGCAGCTTATGCTTCGGGCACCTACCGGCCGTCGAGCCACGTCCAACTGTCTGTCGGCGAAGGGCAGATGATCAATCTGCCACGCAGCGTCGCCAATGTGTGGACATCCAATCCCAAGGTCGCTGACCTCTACGTCAACGGTCCGCGCCAGCTTAATGTGTTCGGCAAGGACATGGGCGATGCAACGGTCATCGCCACCGCCGCCGATGGCAGCGTGGTCTATGGCGCCGAAGTCCGCGTCAGCCAGAACCTCAGCTCGGTCAACGACATGATGCGCCAGGCGATGCCCGATTCGAACATCAGTGTGACCACCATCGGCCAGGTCGCGATCCTCAACGGGACCGTCGCAACGCCCGAGGATGCAACCCAGGCCCAACAACTGGTCAGGGCGATGCTCAACCCCGGCGTCAAGGAGGGCGAGCCCCTCCTCGTGGTGCCGATCAACCGCCTCAAGGTCGCAACCCCGCTTCAGGTCACGCTCAAGGTGCGGATCGCCGAGATCAACCGCTCGGTGCTCAAGCAATTCGGAGTCAATCTGCTCGCCAGCGACCCGACCAGCGGCTTCAAGTTCGGAATCGCTCAGGGCCAGGGCATTTATTTGCCCGACCCCGCCAGCACCAGCACGTCGCAGGTGCCCAAGGTGATCCGCAGCGTCCTTGGTTCGACCTTTTCGGGCAGCGGTAAGTTGTTCGGGCTCGATTTGTTGAGCTCGCTCGACATCGCCGCCCAGGACGGACTCGTGACACTGCTCGCCGAGCCCAATCTGACCGCCGTGTCGGGTGAAACCGCAAGCTTCCTCGCTGGCGGCGAATTCCCGATCCCGGTCGCCGAAGCGCTTGGATCGGTGGTCATCGAATATAAGCAATATGGTGTCGGCCTCGCCTTCACCCCGGTGGTCCTTGCCGACAACCGCATTTCGATGCGCGTCCGCCCGGAAGTCAGCGAATTGTCGAACGAAGGCTCGATCACGCTCAACGGCTTCAGCGTGCCGGCACTGACCACGCGCCGCGCGGAAACCACGGTCGAGCTCGGCTCGGGCCAGTCGTTCATGATCGCCGGGCTGCTCCGCAACACCTCGACCAACAGTGTCGACAAGGCGCCGTTCCTGGGTGATCTGCCGATCCTCGGTGCGCTGTTTCGGTCGACCCGGTTCAAGAAACAGGAAACCGAGCTGGTGGTAATCGTCACGCCTTATCTGGTGCGGCCGGTTTCGGGACAGATGGCAACTCCAGTCGATGGCTATCGAGTGCCGGACGATGGCGCGCGCGACTTCTTGGGCCAGACCTATCAGGGCGTCAGCGGGTCAACCCAGCCAACCGCGGTCAGCGCGCCTGCTACCGTGGCGCCGGCCGATGCCGGCACTGCCGCCGCGCCGGGCTTCAAGCTGTGACCCGCGCCGCCCGCACAAAGGAACAGACGATGCGCAACATTCTTATCCTGGCCGCACTCGCCTCGACGGTGACGGCGTGCAACACGCCCAAGACCGCCGATCAAGGGCTCGCCGCGCTCCATGTGCCGGTCGTTTCGAGCACCGATTTTGTCTATGATGCATCGACTCCCTCTGGATCCTTGTCACCCGAGGACGCCGGACGGCTCGACGGCTGGTTCAGCGGCCTCGGTCTCGATTATGGCGACACCATCTACGTCAACGGCGATTACTCGCCACTGGCCCGCGCCCAGGTTGCGGAGATTGCCGGCCGCTACGGCATGTTGATCACTGCCGGCGCACCGGCCAGCGCCGGTGCAGCGCAACCCAGTACGCTGCGCGTTGTCGTCAGCCGCCATCGGGCAAGTGTCCCCGGCTGCCCCGACTGGAAAGCTCCGTCAAACCCGAATTTCAGCAACGCGACGCTTTCGAACTTCGGCTGCGGGGTTAACGTCAACCTCGCCGCCCAGGTCGCCAATCCAGAAGACCTGGTTCACGGCCGAACGGGTCCTGCCGCGGAAGATGCGGAGACCGCAGCCAAGGCGATCATCATGTACCGCAACTGGCCGCTGACCGGGATCCGTCCGGGCCAGGAACTGCGGCCGTTCAAGAACACGATCAGCACCACGAAGGATGACAAGTAATGAACGCTCCGTTCCAGGCACGCGCTGGTCTGCGCGATCCCTTCACCGCCTTCGTCTGCGACGACGCCACCGCCGACATGCTGCGGCCGGTTGCAGTCGAGCACGGCTGGTCGCCCGAAAAGGTCAACAAGGGCGGATTGCGCAATGCGGTCCAGTCGCTGTCGGTCTCGGCAAGCCCCAACATTCTGTTCGTCGATCTGAGCGAATCGGCCGATCCGCTGAGCGACATCAACGCGCTCGCCGAAGTGTGCGAGCCCGGCACGATCGTCATCGCCGCGGGCACCGTCAACGACGTCCGCCTCTACCGCGATCTCGTCGCCAGCGGGATCCACGATTATCTGCTCAAGCCGTTCACGGTCGACCAGCTGCGCGATTCTTTCGTCCACGCTCAGATGCTCCTATCGGGTCCGCGCGGCGAAGCTGCCGCCGACAAGCCGCACGTCATGGCGGTGGTCATGGGGGTTCGCGGCGGCGTTGGTGCGTCGACCCTCGCCACATCGCTCGCCTGGCTCATGGGCGAAAAAGCACATCGCTCGACCGCGCTGCTCGATCTCGACGTCCATTTCGGCACCGGCGCGCTGGCGCTCGACCTCGAGCCCGGTCGCGGCCTCACCGATGCGATCGAAAATCCGAGCCGGATCGACGGCCTGTTCATCGAGCGGGCGATGGTCCGAGCCAATGAGCGCCTGTCGGTGCTGTCGGCCGAAGCGCCGATGCACCAGCCGCTGGTGACCGACGGCGCGGCCTTTTTCCAGCTTCAGGAGGAAATGCGCAACGCCTTCGAATCGACCGTCCTCGACCTGCCGCGGCACATGCTGATCCAGCATCCGCACCTGGTCCATGACGCCCATGTCGCGGTGGTGGTCGCCGAGCTCACCCTGGCGGCTACCCGCGATACCATCCGGATCCTCGCCTGGCTCAAGTCCAACGCGCCGCAGACCAAAGTACTGGTGGTTGCCAATGGCGTTCCCAATGGCGGCGCGCTCGAAATCAGCCGCAAGGACTTCGAGCAATCGATCGAACGTCCGGTCGACATCGTGTTTTCTTATGACGCCAAGCTCGCCGCCCAGGCGGCCAAGCTCGGCAAGCCGATGGCGGAAGTCGCCAGCGGCAAGCACACGGCTTCGTTCAACGCTTTGTCCAACATGGTCCTCAGCCACGCCACCGAAGAAGGAGTGGCCGAGGAAACCAAGACGTCGGGATCGAACAGGTCGCTGGTCAATAATCTGATGGCGCGGCTGTCCAAGCCCAGGGAAAAAGCCGCGGCTTGACGCCCGGATATGGTTCGCCCGGCGCGTTCGCGCCAGGCACAGATGAATGAGAGGCCAAGGCTCCAATGCTGATTATCGTCCTCATGATCGGTGCGCTGGCGACTTTCGGCATGGCCGTGCTCGCATTCAGCGGGCCGTCGACGTCGAAGGCGCTCAAGCGGCGCCGCGAGGCGATCAAGGAACGCCACGGCGATATCGTCGCCGGCAAGGCCGAGGCGCAGATCCGCAAGCTTTTGTCGCAGCGTTCGGGCGGGATCGAAGGCTTTGCCTCCTCGCTTGTGCCGAAGCCCGCCTTGCTTCGCAAACGGCTCGAACAGACCGGACGGAACATCAGTCTGGGCAAATATGCGACTCTCTGCCTGTCGATCGTCCTCGTCATCGGGATGCTTGCAATGTCCCGCGGAGCGCCGCTCTATCTGGCGCTGTTCCTCGGCCTGTTCTTCGGCGTTGGCGGCCCGCACTGGTTCGTCGGCAAGATGATCCAGCGGCGGATCAAGAAATTCACTGCCAATTTTCCCGACGCCATTGACCTGATGGTCCGCGGCCTCCGTTCAGGCCTCCCGATCACCGAGACCCTGGGCATTGTGTCGAGTGAAATCCCGGGTCCGGTCGGAATCGAGTTTCGCACGGTCGGTGACAAGATGAAAATCGGGCGCACGATGGAAGGCGCGCTTCAGGATACCGCCGACCGCCTCGGGACGCCAGAATTCCAGTTCTTCGTCATCACGCTGGCGATCCAGCGCGAGACCGGCGGCAATCTGGCCGAAACCCTGTCGAACCTTTCGGACGTGCTGCGCAAGCGCTCGCAGATGAAGCTCAAGATCAAGGCGATGAGCTCTGAATCCAAGGCTTCTGCCTACATCGTCGGCTCGCTGCCGTTCATCGTGTTCACGCTCGTGTACATGATCAACCCCGGCTACATGGCCGGCTTCTTCACCGACCAGCGCCTGATCGCCACCGGCATCGGCGGCATGGTGTGGATGAGCTTGGGCGTGTTCATCATGTCCAAGATGGTCAATTTCGAAATCTGATGGGGCAGGAATAATCATGCAGCAGGTGCCTTCAGGCCCAACCCTTCTCGGTTTCGACGTCATTTGGGTGGCGACGGTGCTCAGCGCCGTGGCGACTCTCGCGGTGCTGCTCGCAATCTATGCCGCGACCACCGTGCGCGACCCCATGGCCCGCCGCATCAAGGCCCTCAACGAGCGCCGCGAGCAATTGAAGGCGGGCATCGTTGCATCGACCAACAAGCGCAAGAAGATCACTAACCGCAACGAAGCCGCCGACCGCGTCCGCTCGATCCTGACCCAGTTCAAGATGATCCAGGACGACCAGCTGAAGAAGACCCAGCTCAAGCTGATGCAGGCCGGGATCAGGTCGAAAGATCTCGCCTTCTTCGTCATTCTGGCGCGGATCGCACTGCCGGTTATCCTCGGCGCGGTCGCCGTCATCCTGTTTTACGGGCTCAACTGGTTTCCGGAATGGTCGTGGCTGCGCCGCTACATGACCGTCGCCGGCATTGTCGGCCTGTTCTACAAGGCGCCGGACATCTGGCTGAAAAACCGCATCAACAAGCGCAGCGCCGCGGTCCGCAAGGGTCTCCCCGACGCGCTCGACCTGCTCGTCATCTGCGCCGAGGCTGGACTTACCGTCGACGCCGCCTTCGGCCGAGTTAGCCGCGAGCTCGGTAAGGCCTATCCCGAGCTCGGCGACGAATTCGGCCTGACGGCGATCGAATTGGGCTTCCTCAACGAGCGCCGCCAGGCGTTCGAGAACCT
>JARXKO010000110.1 GCA_030271595.1 Pseudomonadota bacterium
ATGGTCCACCCCTATCTCAAACGCCGAAGCGGCAAGGAAGCGGTGTGCTTCCCCTGCCCCTCGCCCGACCACGGCCCGCCCGACGAGCTCGAGCGGATCCTGGCGCGAACGCTGGGCGTGCCGGTGTTCCAGGAGCAGGCGATGAAGATCGCGCTCGACGCCGCCCAATTCTCCCCCGCCGAAGCCAATCAATTGCGCAAGGCGATGGCCACCTTTCGCAGCCGCGGGACGATCGATTTGCTCCAGGACAAGATGGTCGGGCGGATGGTGGCCCGCGGCTACGACCCCGAATTCGCCGAGCGCTGTTTCCACCAGATCCGCGGCTTCGGCGAATATGGCTTCCCCGAAAGCCATGCGGCGAGCTTCGCCCATCTGGTTTACGTGTCGAGCTGGATCAAATGGAAATATCCGGCGGCGTTTGCGGCGGCGCTTTTGAACAGCCAGCCGATGGGCTTCTACGCCCCCGCCCAGATCGTCCGCGATGCGCAGGACCATGGGGTCACGGTGTTGCCGGTGGATGTGAATTTGAGTGATTGGGATTCGACTTTGGAACCTCTCGATCGAGCCCCACAAACCGTTCGTGTCGAGCGAAGTCGAGACACGCAGCGACAAGGTCCCTCGACTTCGCTCGGGACGAACGGAGAAGGTTTGACATTGAGATTAGGCCTGCGCCAGATCGACGGTCTTCGTCGCGACGAGGGCGAACGGCTGGTCGCGGCACGGGGCGCCCGGCCGTTCGCCGATGTCGAGGAAGTGAAAGTCCGCGCGCGGGTTGGTGTTGCGACCGTCCAGCGGCTCGCCAGCGCCGACGCCTTCCGCTCGGTGGGGCTCGACCGCCGCGCCGCTTTGTGGGACGCGCGGGCGCTCAAGCAGGCGCCCGATTTGCCGCTGTTCATCGCCGCCGACGAGCGCGACGAGGGCGCCGAAGCGGTCGCCGCGATCCTCCCGCACATGCCGCTCTCAGAGCATGTCGTGAACGATTACCAGACCGTCCGGCTGTCGCTGAAGGCGCATCCGATGCGCTTCCTGCGCGACCATTATGGCGGCCGCGGCTTCGTCACCGCCGATCGCCTGCGCAAGCTTCGCTACGGCCAGCGGGTCAGCCTTGCGGGTCTGGTCCTGATCCGCCAGCGGCCGGGCAGCGCCAAGGGCGTGTGCTTCATCACGCTGGAGGATGAAACCGGGATCGCCAACCTCATCGTCTGGCCCGACCGCTTCGCCGCCCAGCGCTCGATCGTCATGGGCGCGCGGCTGATGGTCGTCCACGGCGTGGTCCAACACGATGAGGCAGTGGTCCATGTCATCGCCGGCCGCCTGGAGGACGACAGCGCTTTGCTGCGGCACCTCAGCGAGGACGCCTTGCCCTCCACGCTGAGTGCGGGCGACGGCGGCGGAGCGATGGCGCCGCCCCGGCAGGCCCATCCCCGCGACGCCAGGATCATCCCCAAGAGCCGCGATTTCCATTGAGCCGCAATTTGACGCTAGGATGCGAGACCATATGCTGGAGCAACGCCGATGCCGCATTTCATCGCCACCCTGTCCGCGCTGGCGCTGGCCGCCGCGCAAGCGCCTCCCGGGTCGTCGATCGAGGGCCGCTGGATCAATCCGGCGAAAAGCGTGATCATTGCCATCGCCGCATGCGGCGAGGCCCAATGCGGAACGGTCGAATGGGCCAGCGCCCAAGCCCAGGCCGATGCCCGCAAAGGCACACCCAACCTCATCGGCACCGCCTTGCTCACCGACCTGATGCCCAAGGGACCCGACAATTGGCGGGGCAGATTGTTCGTTCCCGACCAGCGCATGAACGTCACCGCCAAGATCCAGAGACTGGATGACAGCAAGCTCAAGGTCACCGGTTGCGCGGTCGGCGGCCTGATTTGCGATTCGCAAACCTGGTCGCGGAGCGAGGGACCGCCGCCGGCGCAATGAGGCAATGGCGTATGAGCCGGTTCATCGGGGCGCAATCTGAGCGTGCCATTTTGGCCATAAATCATGGCTAAGCATATGGATATGAACAGGATTATTTCGATCATCGCGCTTGGCACGGCGCTTTTTGCATTGCCTTCACAAGCGCTCGCCAAGACCCCTATCGAGGGTCAGTGGAAAAATCCCAAGGGCAGCGTCGTCGTCCGCGTCGCGGCTTGCGGCACTGCCTATTGCGGCATCGTCGTCGATGCTTCGGCCAAGGCCAAGGCGACCGCCCGCAAAGGTGGTACGCAAAGCCTGGTCGGAACGCTGATCCTGAGCGATGTCCGGGCCCAGCGCGACGGCAGCTACAAGGGCCATGCCTTCGACCCCAAGCGCAACATCCACGCCCCCGCGACCATCCGCCTTCAGGGCCAGTCGATTCTGGTCATCCGCGGCTGCGTCTTGAGCGGGCTGATCTGCAAGGAGCAGCGCTGGACCCGGGTCGGGTAGGCGCGGTTGCGATTGCGCGCCGGGCAAGGGTGCCGCTAGGGCCGGTCGATGCACGAGACACTGAGCCAGCTGATCGATCAATATGGGGCCTTGGGGGTCCTGGTGGTAACGACGGTCGAGGGCGAGTTCGGGCCGCTGGTCGGAGGCGCCATGGCGCGGCTCGGTAAGATCGATCTGCTGACCTTATTGTTGATCTGCTGGTTCGGGGCGACCCTCTCGACCACCACCTTTTTCGCCATCGGCCGGTCGCAGCGTGAGGGCCGCCTTGTGCACAAGGTGACCGACAAGCGCGCCTTCGCCCTCGCGCTCAAATGGATCGACCGCCACCCGCGCCTGTTCTGCTTCTTCTATCGCTTCGTTTACGGCCTGCGGATCGTCGGGCCGGTGACGATCAGCCTCAGCCATGTGCGTTGGCAGACCTTCGTCATCCTCAACACGATTTCGTCGTTGTTATGGGCAATCCTCGGGCTCGCGATCGGCTGGTACGTCGGGCCGGGGGCGGCGCGCATGGTCGGCTATTACTTTACCGAGCGGCCGTATCTCGCGGCGAGCGTCGTGGCCGCGACCTTGCTCATCGGAATCATCAGCTGGCGCGCCCGGCGCGCGGCGCGGCGTGCCACCCAAGCACAGGGTCAGGCGTCGTCGGCCCAGCCAATCTCTCCCGCCAGCACGGCCGACTGAAGCGCGGCCATTTCGTCGGCCCAGTAGCGGTCGGTTTCGAGGTGCGGCGAGATCGAGCGCACTGTGGCGTGGAGTTGCTGGAGCCGCGGCGAGGTGGCAAGCGGCGCGTGATAATCCACCCCCTGCGACGCGGCGATCAGCTCGATCGCGACGATCCCGGCGGCGTTGCGGGCGATGGTCACCGCCTTGCGCGCGGCGATCGGGGCCATCGAGACATGGTCCTCCTGTCCCGCCGAAGTCGGGATCGAATCGACCGATACAGGGAAGGCGAGGCTCTTGTTCTCGCTGACCAGCGCCGCCGCGGTCACCTGCGGGATCATCAGGCCCGAATTGACCCCGCCGTCGTCGGTCAGGAAGGCCGGCAAGCCACTCATCTTGGGGTCGACCAGGACCGATGTCCGGCGCTCGCTGAGCGAGCCGACTTCGCACAACGCCATGGCGATGATATCGGCCGCGAACGCCACCGGCTGGGCGTGGAAATTGCCGCCCGAGATGGCGATGTCCTCGCCTCCGTCGTCCTTGCCGAACACGATCGGGTTGTCGGTCACCGCGCCGGCCTCGATCTCGAGCGTCCGGCCGGCGTTGGTCAGCAGATCGAGCGCCGCGCCCATCACTTGCGGCTGGCAGCGGAAGCTATAGGGGTCCTGGACCCGGCCGCAGCCCGGATGGCTGGCGACGATCGCCGACCCGTCGAGCAGGCCGCGCAACGCGGCGGCGACGGCGATCTGACCCGGCTGGCCGCGCACCGCCGAGAGGCGCTCGTCGAACGGCTTGACCGAGCCCTTGAGCGCTTCGACCGACAGTCCCCCGGCGGCAATCGCCGCCCAGAACACGCGCTGGCCGAGGAACAAGGCATCGAGCGCGATCGCGGTCGATGCCTGGGTGCCGTTGATCAGTGCGAGGCCTTCCTTGGGCCCGAGCTCGAGCGGCTTGCGGCCCATGCGCTCGAGCGCCTGGCCCGCGGGCATGACCTCGCCGCCAAGGTCGATCCGGCCTTCGCCAAGCAAGGCCGAGACGAGGTGGGCAAGCGGTGCAAGGTCGCCCGAGGCACCCACGCTGCCCTGGCTCGGAATGACCGGCATCGCATCGGCATCGAGCAAGGCCTGGAGCGCGTCGAGAACCAGCGGGCGAACCCCCGAATAGCCGCGGCCGAGGCCGAGCATTTTGAGGACGATCATCAGCCGCACGACATGCCGTTTGAGCGGCTCGCCGAGCCCGCAACTGTGGCTGAGGATGAGGTTGCGCTGAAGTTCGGCCAGCCGTTCGGCCGGGATGCGGGTGTTGGCGAGCAGACCGAAGCCGGTGTTGACTCCGTAGACGGTCTCGCCGCCGGCAACGATCCGCTCGACGGCGGCGGCCGAGGTTCGAATCCGGGCCATGCTTGCGTCGTCGAGGCGGCACTCCTCACCCTGCCACAATTGGCGCAGGGTCGGGAGGGTGAGCGAAGTGGGATCGAGGATCAGCATTGCCGAGACATTTGGCAGATTAACGGTGCTGTCGCCAGCGCGCGGAGCGCTCAACTATCCTTGCAGGCCATCGTCTGGTGAATTTCCGCGGTGAGCTTGTTGTTGAGCGTGATGAGAAGCTGGAGCTGGTCGCTGATGTGGAGAATCGCCTCCGCGTCCTTGTAGGTCTGATACGCCTGCCGGTCGGACGCTTGCGCCGCCACTTTCTGCCCGACCATGATGATCGACAGAAGCACGAGCTGGAGGAACGTCTGGGCGATCCACGAAACCAGCGTCGCGGTTCCGCCATGAACCGCCTGGGGCAGGCTGACCAGCGCCAGGATGGTGAAAAGATAGGCGCACCACATCGTCCCCACGGCGTTGGTGATCCACACCGCCAGGCGGGCATTGAAGTTCGATTGCGCCGGGTCTGGCTCGGCCACCGCATGCGCTTTGCGTTTCTCGATCCACTCGCGGATGAGGTGGAGGTTGGGCATGTGCAGGTGAGGGTGGGGCTGTTCAGCAACCGGATCGCTCATGGGAATTACTCCTAGATCGCGCGGGCGTTACCGACTCGCCGCCACTGGACCGGCGACTGAATGGCCTTGTCGACCCGTCCAACAAAGTGAATTCCGACTTGGAGGCAAATTCCGTT
>JARXKO010000111.1 GCA_030271595.1 Pseudomonadota bacterium
CTCCTTCGGGCCAGGCGCTGGAGAATCAGGCGGCACCGATCGCGATCGCGCTTGCGGCCAAGCTCAAGCGGCCGGTCCAGGTCACCTTGCCGCACCATGCGAGCCGCAACAGCGCCCCGCTGTCGCCCGGTGCAATGGCCCGGATGAGCGCGCTGATCGACCCGGACGGGCTTCCGGTCGGCTGGCGGATGGAGCTTGCCGGCATCGATGGCATGGCCGCGGCGACGGACCGGCTGGGCGGCCAGTCCGCCGCTGCGGTGGTGCCCAATCTACGCGACGGAATGATCGTCCCTTACGGTTTTGAGCATGTGCGGGTCAGCGCGGCCGCGCCGGATTTGCCCTACGGCGCCGGGTACATGCGCGGATCGCCGCAGCGCGAGCTGGCCTTCTTCACCGAAAGCTTCATCGACGAGCTTGCCCGGCTCAAGGGCCAGGAGCCGCTGGCGTTCCGGATGGCGCTGCTCGGCGGCAATCCCCGGCTTGCGCGATGCTTTCAATCCGCCGCCCAGCGCGCCGGCTGGGATGGCGGAGCCAGCGGCAGCAGCATGGGCATCGCCGGCGCCACCGCCTTCGGTTCGCACATCGCCCTGGTCGCGTCGGCGAGCATCGGGCCCGACCAGAGGGTCAAGGTCGCAAGGCTCGTCGCCGCAGTCGATTGCGGGCGGGTGGTCAATGCCGGGCTCGCCGCACAGCAGGTCGAGGCCGGGTTGCTGTGGGCCTTCGCCCAAGCGGTGGCTGCCGCGCCGGAATTTGTCGGCGGAGTGCCCAAGGCGGGACCGCTGAGCGCCGCCGGGCTGCCGCGGATCGGCGACACCCCCGAGATCGCCGTCGAGTTCATCCCCGGCGACGGGCCGGCAGGAGGGCTCAGCGGACTCGGCACGCTGCCGCTCGCGCCGGCCGTCGCCAATGCCCTCCATGCCGCGACCGGCAAGAGGATGCGCTCCTTGCCGTTCGACCCTATGGCGGCGGCATGACCCCCACCGGCCACCCTGTCATTCCCGTCCCGAGGATCGGCGTATTGCTGGTCAACCTCGGCACCCCCGACGCCCCCGACGCGCCCTCGGTCAAACGCTATTTGCGCGAATTTCTGAGCGACAAAAGGGTGGTCGAAATCCCGGCGTTGCTGTGGCAGCCGATCCTGCGCGGGATCATCCTCAACACGCGCCCGTCCAAAAGCGCCCACGCCTACCGCCAGGTGTGGTCGGAGGAAGGGTCCCCGCTGGCCGCGATCACCAGGCGCCAGGCCGAGGCGCTGGCCAAGGCCTTCGCCGGCCGCGCGATGGTCGATTGGGCGATGCGCTATGGCAATCCGGGGATTGCGAGCCGGATCGCGGCGCTCACGGCCGCCGGTTGCGACCGCATCCTGCTCGCCCCGCTCTATCCGCAATATTGCGCCGCGACGACCGCCACCGCCAATGACTCGGCCTTCGTCGCGCTCGCCGGGATGCGCTGGCAGCCGGCGCTGCGCACGCTGCCGCCCTACCACGACGACCCGCTTTATATCGGCGCGCTCAAGGCCGACCTCGAGCGCCAGCTGGAAGCGCTCGACTTCACGCCCGATCGATTGCTGCTGAGCTTCCACGGCATGCCGCAGCGGACGCTCGAGCTCGGCGACCCCTACCATTGCCACTGCCGCAAGACGGCGCGGCTGCTGGCCGAAGCGTTGGGGCGCGAGGTCGATGTCGCCTTCCAGTCGCGGTTCGGCCGCGCCAAATGGCTCGAGCCGGCGACCGACACAATGCTCGCGGGCTATCCCGGTCAAGGCGTGCGCAAGATCGCCATTGCCGCGCCGGGGTTTTCCGCCGACTGCCTGGAGACGATCGAGGAACTGGGCATTCGCGGCCGCGCCACCTTCCTCGGCGCCGGCGGCACCCACTTCGCCCGGCTCGACTGCCTCAACGATTCCGTGGCGGGCATCGCGATGCTGCAACGGCTGGTGGCGCGCGAACTTGAAGGTTGGCTTGCCGCGCCCTAAGCGCCTCCTCGAGGGAATAGAGGAGAGGAAACATGGCTCGAGTGGCAGTCGTCACCGGCGGCACGCGCGGCATTGGCGAGGCGATCAGCATCGCGCTCAAGGACATGGGCATGAAGGTCGCCGCGACCTATGCCGGCAATGACGAACGCGCCCGCGCATTCAGCGAACGCACCGGCATCCACGCCTACAAATGGGACGTCGCCGATTACGACGCCTGCCAGGAGGGCGTGAAGCAAGTCGAGGCCGATCTCGGCCCGGTCGATGTACTGGTCAACAATGCCGGAATCACCCGCGATTCGACGATGAAGCGGCAGAGCCACGAGCAATGGCAGGACGTCATCGACACCAATCTCGGCGGCTGCTTCAACATGGCCAAGGCGGTGTTCGAGGGGATGCAGTCGCGCGGCTATGGCCGGATCGTCAACATCGGCTCGATCAACGGCCAGGCGGGCCAGTACGGCCAGGTCAATTACGCCGCCGCCAAATCGGGCATCCACGGCTTCACCAAGGCATTGGCGCAGGAAGGCGCGCGCGCCGGGGTCACGGTCAATGCTATCGCGCCGGGCTATATCGACACCGACATGGTCGCCGCGGTGCCGGCCGAGGTGCTCGGCAAGATCATCGCCAAAATTCCCGTCAACCGCCTCGGCAAGGCCGACGAAATCGCCCGCGGGGTCAGCTTTCTGGTCGCCGACGATGCCGGTTTCGTCACCGGATCGACGCTGTCGATCAACGGCGGGCAGCATATGTATTGATGGGTGGGATTGAGTACGCCCCGCCGCGCAAGCGATCGGTGCTGATCGCCGGCCATCAGACCTCGATCAGCCTTGAACCCGCGTTCTGGGGCGCGCTGGAGGCAGCAGCGCGAGAACGCAACTGCCCGATCAATGCCGTGGTCGCCGAGATCGATGCCGAACGGCTTGGGGCCAAGCGGCCGCCCAATTTGACCTCGGCCATCCGCCAGTGGCTGTTAGCGCGCGCGGGCGGCGATCGCGGCGGCGAATGAGGCACCCTGATCGGGGGCGTGCTGGAGCCACAGGCTCGGCTCGATCAGCTCAAGCTCGATCACGCCCAGCGTATCGTCGGCGAGGCGGATGAGGTCGACCCGGGCATAAGCCGCCGCGGCCGGTGCCGCCGCAAGGGCGGCGCGGGCGACCTCAAGCGCACCGCCGGGAACCGCGCAGGCGACCTCGGTCCCGCCAAGATGCGGCTGGGTACGATAATCGCCGGCGGTCGGGCGCTTGATGATCGAATGGCTCAGCACGCCGTCGAACAGCATCAGCGAATATTCGCCCTCATCGATGACCGAGCGGAGGAACGGCTGGACCATCATCGTCCGGCCCGCTGCATCGGACGGGATAGGGTCGGCGGGACCAAGGCGGTGCGTGCCATAGGCCGAGGCGGAAATGAGCGGCTTGATCACCAGTTCGGCGCCGAAGTCCGCTCTAGCGGCTGCCAACGACGTCTCGTCCAATCGTTCGATGATCATTGTCGGAACGGTCGGGATGCCCTTCGCGCCGAGCACCTCGAGATAGCGCTTGTTGCTGTTCCAGCGCAGCAGCGGCACCGGATTGACCGTCACCACATCGGCCTGTTCGAGCTGGTCGAGCACCTGCAACCAGCGCCTGGGATCGGTCTGATAGCCCCACGCCACCAGGGGCAATAGCAGATCAAATGCGGTCAGGTCGCCGGGATCGTTCCACGGCCGCGCCTCGACCGTGATCCCACCACGTTCCAGCGCCGCAGCCTGGACGTCGAAGGCCCACGCCCACTCCTCGGGATAGTCCGGTGCCGGGACCAGCACCGCGGCGCGGATCATCGAGCCAACAAGATCCGTGCCTGGCCGGCGACCTGGGCGAGCATCGAGGCGCTGACGTGCCCTTCGCTTCGCGCCCGGGCGACGAGCTGGCGGAACTGGTCGATGCGATCCTTTTGCGCCGCCAGCCACTCATCGACCGCCTCGTCCGGCGCCTTGGTCCGGCTGCGCGACAGGAATTCGATCCGCAATTGCTCGAAATCGCGGGCGAGGCCGGCGATCAGCAGCCGTTCCCACTGGTCCGCGGGGACGAAGCGGGCGACCTGCTGCTGCGCCCAGTCGAGCGACAGTGCTTCACCCAAACGGGTGTAAGCGCGGGTCAGCTTGAGGTCGTCGATCTTGCGCCGCTCGGCCAGCGCGGCGAGCCCGAACACGCCGTCGAGCTCGTACAGCCGGACCAGGCCCTTGACGATGTCCTCGCTGGCGCCGAGCGCGAGCAGGCGGTCACGCCGCGCCGCGGCCTCGTTCTTGACCTCCGAGCGAATGAGCTTGGTCGCCGCGGTGCCGATCTTGCGCACGCCGGGCTCGAGCAAATTGCACAGTTTCTCGACCCGGGTCTCGCCGCTGGCGGCGCGAATGATGTCGGAGAGATGGGCGCGGATGCTCGCCGCGGCGATGGTGAACAATTCGATGCGCACCGTTTCGGGCAACTCGTCCTGCTCGATTTCCGCCCACAGCCGGTCGAGGTCGAGCAGCCGTTCGGCGACGAGGAAAGCGACGACGACCTGGCCAAGCGAGGAGCCTTCCTCCTCGGTCAGGTCGAACGCGACCCCCGGCCCGAGGCGGTTGACGAGGCGGTTGGCGACTTTGGTACCGATGATCTCGTTGCGCAGACGATGGGCGCGGATCGCCGCGGCATGAGCCTTGCGCATCGGCGCCGGAAAGGCATCGAACAATTGCGGCGCGACCAGCTTGTCCTCGGCGAGCTTCAAATCCTCCGCCGCGCGCTGGAGAACGATCTTCGAAATCGACTGCAGCACCGCCAGCTCGGGCCGGGTCAGCCCGCGCCCGTCCTGCGCCCGGCGCAGCAATTCCTCGCTCGATTGCAGTCCCTCGACACGGCGGTCGAGCCGGCCGGTCGCCTCGAGCAGTTCGAGCGTCCGGACCTGGCCGGGAAGGACGGTCGAGCCGCCTGCTTCGGCGATCGACAGCGCCAGGGTCTGCAAACGGTTGTCTTCGAGCACCAGGTCGGAGACTTCATCGGTCATTCTTGCCAGCAGGCTGTTGCGCTTGGCCAGGGACAGCTTGCCGTCGCGCATTTCGCGATTCAGCGGAATTTTGATGTTCACCTCATTGTCCGAGCAATCGACGCCCGCCGAATTGTCGATGAAGTCGGTGTTGATGCGCCCGCCGTGGACGGCGAATTCGATCC
>JARXKO010000112.1 GCA_030271595.1 Pseudomonadota bacterium
CGTCACTGGGCGCGATTTAGAAATTCGGGTTGTGGGGAAACTGCCCTGGCTGGTGCCGTGAGGCACCAGCCAGAGAGTTCGCGCGCGTTTCTGGGCCGTGCGCAAAGCGATTTCGATTCACCCCAATATCATGAGCTGGGAATAAATCCACGCCTTGCTTCACCGCCCGTCGAATATTTTGGTGGCAAGCGGCGGACGCCTGTCAGCCGGCGGCGCGCTTTTTGCCGAGGCCGACGACCATCTGATTGGCGCGCTCGTAGGACAAGGGGCGGCCGAATAGGAAACCCTGGATGATGTTGCAGCCAAGGTCGCGCATGCGCTCGAAATCCTCGGCCGTTTCGACGCCTTCGGCGGTGACGGTCATGCGAAAGCTTTGCGCGAGCTGGACGATCGACTGGATGATCGCGACATTTTCCGGGCGGGTCCCGGCTTCGCGGACGAAGCTGCCGTCGATCTTCAACTTATGGAATACCGCCTTGTTGAGATAGCCGATCGACGAGTAACCGGTGCCGAAATCGTCGAGCGCGATACCGACCCCGAGCGCGCGCAGGCGCTTGAGGACATCGAGCGTGTGGCCGCTGTCGCCAAGGAACACACCTTCGGTGACTTCGAGCTCGATCCGGTTGCCCGGGACCTTGTGGCGGATGAGCGCTTCCGACACCATGTTGGGCAGCGCCGGCAGGCTGATCTGCTTGGGGCTGATATTGAGCGCGACGGTGATCGGTTCGGGCCACGTCGCGGCGGCGCGCACCGCTTCGTCGATGACCCAGCCGCCGATCGCGGTCATCAGACCGTTTTCCTCGGCCACCGGAATGAACACGTTGGGCGGGATGATTCCGCGCTGCGGATGATTCCACCGGATGAGCGCTTCGAAGCCAACCAATTTCTGGGTCTTGGCATCGATCAGCGGCTGATAGAGCAAGTGGAATTGCTTGGCGACGATCGCCTGGCGCAAATCGCTTTCAAGCTGCAAGCGGTCGTCCTGTTCGGTCTGCAGCGCCGACGAATAATAGCGGGCGACCCCGCGGCCGGCATCCTTCGCCTGGTACAAGGCGAGATCGGCCTTGAGGATCAGATCGTCGACGGTGGCGCCGTCAACCGGCCCGAAGGCGCCGCCGATCGATACGCCGATGCGGATTTCATTCTGGTCGATCTGATACGGATCCTTGATCGACGCAATAATCCGATCACCGAGTTGCTCGACCTTCTGGCGGCTTTGGCCGTCGCTGATGACGATCGCGAATTCATCGCCGCCCATGCGCCCGACGTGACCGTCGGGACCGACCTGGTCGACCAGCCGTTTGGCCACCGCGCGGAGGACCGCGTCCCCTTTGGGATGGCCGAACGTGTCGTTGACGGGCTTGAAGCCGTCGAGGTCGAGAAACATGATCGCGCACGGCACATTCGACGTGGTTGCGGCACGCAGCGCGTCGCCCAGCAACTGGCGCACCCGGCCGCGATTGGGCAAGCCCGAGAGCACGTCGACATTGGCGAGATGGGTCAGCCGTTCCTGCGTCTGGCGGACCTCGGTGATATCGGACCCGACCCCGCGGAAGCCTTCGAAGCGGCCGGCGGTATCGATGATCGGGTCGCCGGCGATCGAAATCCAGCGATTGCCGCGCGGCGTCTTGAGCTCCATTTCGAGTGAATTGAACGCCTGCTTGTCGAGCAAGAGGCGGCCGAGTTCGGCATTGCCGCCGAGGATCGAGGGCAAGGAATGCCCGACCAGCTGGCTTCCGGTACGGCCGAGCAACGCGCACATCCGGGTCGAGATATAGGTCACGCGATTTTCGCCATCGACCTGCCACAGCCAGCCGACGCCGCGCTGCTCATATTCCTGGAGCAACAGGCTTGCGCCCTCGCTCTGGCTGCCGACGTCGGCGTTGGTCTGGATTTGGCGGAAAGCCCAGCGGGCGACGGTCAGAACCCCGAAGATCGCCACCCCGAGCGTGTAGAGGATGGACAGCATATGCTGGAACGGAACGGTGTTTCGGCCCATCAGCAGGGCCCCGCCGACGCCCAGCGTGAAGGCCACCATCCAGGCGGTGACGCAGGGCGGGATCACGACCAGCCCGAGCGCCCCAATGCCAAGCCCGGCCATGAGCGAGGCAGCAATGACCTGCGTGCCCGGATCGAGGTTGGGGAAAAGGTAGAGCGGCAGGCTCAGCCAGACCAGCGCGCGGAGCACGACTTCGCCGACCATTTGCAAGGTCGGGACCCGGCGTCCCGAGCGGCCGACGCAGGAGATCGACTGAGTCCGCGCGAGCTGCATCGCGCCGAGGTTGACGAGCGCGACCGCGGCGACCCACGGCAGGATCAGGGTCGAGGACACACTTTGCCACAGATTGACCGTCATCATCACCGCGGCGACGATATTGGCGGCGGCGAAGAACGGCGCCAGATGGGCCCGGGCGATCAGCTGGACGTCGCGCAAGGGCGAGCTTTCCGAATCGCTTTCATGCGCGGCGACCCCGGCGGACTCTCCGCCCGGGAGCCGCGCTGAAATCAGCCGTTTATAGCGATCTGGTGCTTCGTACATGCCGACACGATCCACTTGAGTAGCGGCCGGTCTAGCCGAAGAGCGTTTAAGCCGGGTTAAGGACGCCAGCCCGGGCCAATGCCCCTGCGGCTCGCATTCGTTCGCTCCTCCGCCTATATCGCCAAGGACTATGGCGACCGACAGCGCGACCCTCGGCCAGGACCCGATCCAGCGGCAAAGCGCCCGCCGCAGCGTGGCCAAGACGATCCAGTCGCCGGCGGCTCCAATCGCTCGCGGGATCGGG
This sequence comes from Pseudomonadota bacterium, assembly GCA_030271595.1. GTDB lineage: Bacteria > Pseudomonadota > Alphaproteobacteria > Sphingomonadales > Sphingomonadaceae > Sphingomicrobium. The sequence goes on from JARXKO010000112.1 coordinate 2,784, forward strand.
CTCGACCGGCCATTTTTCGATGACAAGAACCGCGCTTTCTGGATCCTCCAGTCGATCGGCTGGAGCGGGTATTTCTTCCTTCGCTCGCTGTCGGGCTTCGCCAATTCGATGGGCTGGATCTGGATCGTCCACACCCTCCTTCTGACCGCCACCGGTTATTCGCTGACCCTGCTCATGGCGACCCTGTTCAGGCGCCTCATCCGGATGCGGCCGATTCTCACCCTGATCCTGTCGCTGGCCGCGGTGGCGCTGTCCGCGGGCGCCTTTTCGATCATCGAGACGTGGAGCTATGCGACTTTCCTCAAGCCCGAATCGAAGCCGGTCGGAGTCGAATATATGGGCGCGATCCTGCTCAATTTCGCGCTCCTCGCGGCTTGGGCCTCGCTCTATTACGGGATCAATTATTTCCTTCTGCTCGAGGAGGAAATCGACCAGCGCGAGCGGCTCGAAAGCCAGGCTTCAAGCGCGCAGCTGGCGATGCTGCGCTATCAATTGAACCCGCATTTCCTGTTCAACACATTGAACAGCATTTCGACCCTGGTGCTGCTCAAACAGACCGAGCGCGCCAATGCGATGCTGGCGCGATTGTCGTCGTTCCTGCGCTACACGCTCGCCAACGAGCCGACCGCGCAGGTCACGCTGGCGCAGGAGGTCGAGACGCTCAAACTCTACCTCGAGATCGAGAAGATGCGCTTCGAGGACCGGCTGCGGCCGCATTTCCGGATTGAATCGGAGACGATCGGCGCGCGATTGCCGTCGCTGCTGCTCCAGCCGCTGATGGAAAATGCCATCAAATATGCGGTCACCCCGCGCGAAAATGGCGCCGACATCTGGCTTACCGCGAGCCATGTCGGGCCGCGCGTCCGGATCGAAGTTGCCGACAATGGCGATGGCGGCGCGGTCGAAATCGCAGCCAGCCAGTCGACCGGCGTCGGCCTTGCCAACATCCGCGACCGGTTATCGCAGGCCTATGGCCCGAACCATGTTTTTGAAGCCCGGGAGAACGATCGCGGGGGCTTTAGCGTTATCATCGAAATTCCCTATGAAACCGGAGACAGAGGCGAATGACCATCAGGACCATATTGGTCGACGACGAACCGTTGGCGACGCAAGGGCTGCAACTGCGGCTCCAGGCGCATGACGACGTCGAAGTGATCGCCACCGCGGCCAACGGCCGCGAAGCCATTCGCCAGGTCAAGACGCACAAGCCCGACCTCGTCTTCCTCGACATCCAGATGCCAGGTTTCGACGGCTTTTCGGTCATTCAGGGCTTGATGGATGTCGAGCCGCCCCTGTTCGTCTTCGTCACCGCTTATGGCGATCACGCGTTGCGCGCGTTCGATGCCGATGCGGTCGATTATCTGATGAAGCCGGTCGACGAGGACCGGCTCGCCGAAACCCTCGACCGGGTGCGCCAGCGATTGTCCGAAAAACGCAGCGCGGGCGAGGCCGAGCGGCTGATGGAGGCGCTGACCGAACATGCCCCCGAAGCGGCCGAGGAAATTGGCGAAGCGGCGCCCGAGGGGCCGGCCGCCAACCGCTATGAGAAAATGATCAACATCAAGGACCAGGGGCAGATTTTCCGGGTCGATGTCGACACCATCGAACGGATCGACGCGGCCGGCGATTACATGTGCATCCAGACCGGCGACAACACCCTCATCCTGCGCGAGACGATGAAAGACCTTGAAAAGCGGCTCGACCCGCGGCGCTTCCAGCGCGTCCACCGCTCGACCATCGTCAACCTCGACCTTGTCCGGCAGGTGAAGCCGCACACCAATGGCGAATGCTTCCTGGTGCTCGATTCGGGCGCGCAGATCAAAGTGTCGCGGTCGTACCGGGACGTGGTGGCGCGGTTCGTCCACTAGGGTCGGAACGTCCGTTTTCCACCCATTGCAGCCGCGGATTTGTGATCGAAAAGCCCGGTTTGACGATATGAGACCTGGTCCATTCGTCATCGAACAGGGAACAGCGGGCCTATCGGCGCCGTTGATCGTGTACAGACATCACAAAGGCCAATTGAAAATGAAAAACAGCAACACATTCATCCCCGCTCTGGCGCTTGCCGCGATCACCGCGACATCAAGCGCGGTTCCGGCGGAGGCGCGCACCCACCATCACCATTATTACGGCCGGACGGCGTATGCCCAGAAATATTGCCGTCATTCTTCGGGCACGACCGGCCTTGTCGCTGGCGGGGTGGCCGGCGCGGTCGTTGGTCAAAGCGTGGTCGGCCACGGCCTGCTTGGAACGGCCGCTGGAGCCGTTGGCGGAGCCTTGGCCGGTCGCGCGGTTGATCGGAGTTTGACCGCCCGGCGGCGCTGTTCCTATCGCTAAGTGAGCGGGCGGGCGGCCAGTGTCCGCCTATGGCAGACGA
>JARXKO010000113.1 GCA_030271595.1 Pseudomonadota bacterium
ACCGACGCCGGGGTCTATCCGCACGGCGACAATGGCAAGCAATTCGCCAAGATGGTGAAATGGGGGATGACTCCGCTGCAGGCGATCCAGGCGGCCACGCTCAATCCCTCGATCGCTTATGACCGCACTGACATTGGAACGCTCCGTCCCGGGGCCTGGGGCGACATCGTCGCGGTCAAGGGCGACCCGCTCGTCAATGTCGCCTTGCTCGAACATGTCGATGCCGTGGTAAAGGGCGGCACCCTGGTCAAAGGAACTGGCGCCACGCCATGAGCGCACCGACGACAAGCAACCGCACATTGGTCATCGCGCTGCTCGCCAACCTGGGCATCGCGGTGTCGAAATTCGTTGCCGCGGCGCTCACCGGATCCTCGGCCATGCTCACCGAGGGCATTCACAGCGTCGTCGATTCGACCAACCAGCTGCTGCTGATGTGGGGCCGCCGCCAGTCGCGCAAGCCGCCCGACAAGCGCCACCCGCTGGGCTATGGCCGCGAGCTCTATTTCTGGAGCTTCGTGGTCGCCGTGCTGGTGTTCGCGCTCGGCGCCGGGGTCTCGGTCTATGAAGGGATCATCCACCTCGGCCGGCCCGAGAAAGAGATGTCGCCGCTTGTCGCCTACATCGTCCTCGGGGTCGCATTCCTCCTTGAAGGATGGTCAACGCTCGAGGCGTTTCAGGAATTCAGCGCGGCCAAGGGCAAGCTCGGCTGGTTCGAAGCCATCCGCCGTTCAAAGGACCCGCCTAGCTTCATCGTTTTGCTCGAAAACGGCGCCGCGATGGCCGGGATCGTCGTCGCCGCTCTGGGCGTGTTCCTGGCTCATTACACCGGCAAGTCCTATTACGACGGCGGGGCCTCGATCGTCATTGGCATCATTCTTGGTTTGACCGCGCTCCTGCTCGCTTATGAATCCAAGGGCCTGCTGATCGGCGAGGCGGCGGATCCCGATCTGGTCAAGGCGATGCGCAAGCTCGCCTGCTCGAAAAAGGGCGTGGTCGGGGTCGGCCATGTGCTCACCGTCCACAGCTCGCCGGAGATTATCACCGCGATGATCAACGTCGATTTCGACGACAGCATCAGCGCCGCCGATGTCGAGCGGATCGTATGCGAAATCGAGGCCGAGACCGCCCAGCGCTGGCCGACCGTGCGGCGGCTGTTCATCCGCCCGATGCAGGGCGCCGCGGACGAAATGAAGACCCTTGGAGCATCGCCTCAAGTCGCCCCGCTATAGTCGAAACTGGAAAAGGAGCAGTCCGTGCACGGATTTCACGACGACATCGAAAAGCTGACCACCGGCAATGCTGACTTCCGCCGCGTTCTGTACACCGGCCACAACCTCCAGCTGGTGTTGATGACTCTCCCGCCCGGTTGCGACATCGGCAGCGAAGTCCATGCCGACCGCGACCAGTTCTTCCGCGTCGAAGAAGGCAGCGGCAAGGTCGAAATCGACGACAGCTCCTACGATGTCGGCGACGGCAGCGGGATCATCGTCCCCGCCGGCGCCCGCCACAATGTTCGCAACACCGGCAGCGCGCCGCTCAAGCTCTACACCATTTACGGGCCGCCCGAGCACAAGGACGGCATCGTCCAGTCGACCAGGGCCGAGGCCGATGCCCGCCACCTGCAGGAAGAATGGGACGGCAAGACTAGCGAATAGCTTGCCAAAGGGCGGCTGGGCGCGGCATCCACTGCTGCCATGAGCCAGTCACTTCACGACGTTTCCGACCCGCGCAACGCGGACATTCTCATCAGCGTCAACGGCGCGCTCAAGCCGCGCGACGAGGCGGTGGTCTCGGTGTTCGATTCGGGCTTCATGCTCGGCGACGGCGTGTGGGAGGGCCTGCGCGTCCACGACGGCAAGATTTCCTTTCTCGACCGTCATCTCGACCGCATTTACGAAGGCGCCAAGGCGCTCGCGCTCGATATCGGGGTTAACCGCGAAGCGCTGACCAAGCGGCTTTACGACACCCTCGACTCCAACCGCATGACCGACGGCGTCCACATCCGCCTGATGGTCACCCGCGGCGTCCGCTCGACCCCCTACCAGGACCCGCGGACCATCGTTTCCGGAGCGACCATCGTCATCGTCCCCGAATATAAGCAGCCGCCCGCGGACTCGGCGAAGCGCGGGCTCAAGCTGTTCACCGTCCATGTCCGCCGCGGCGACCCCGCGGTCCAGGACCAGAAGATCAATTCGCATAGCAAGCTCAATTGTATCCTCGCCTGCATCCAGGCGATCGAGGCCGGCGCGGACGAAGCCCTGATGCTCGACCCCCACGGCTTCGTCGCGACCTGCAACTCGACCCATTTCTTCATCGTTCGCAAAGGGGAGGTGTGGACCTCGAGCGGCAAATATTGCCTCGGCGGAATCACTCGGGCGGTGGTCATCGAGATGTGCCGAGAAGCCGGGATCCCGGTGGTCGAAAAGGATTTCTCGCTGACCGACGTCTATGGCGCGGACGAGGCCTTCGTCACCGGCACTTTCGCCGGAATTACTCCGGTGCGTGAGGTCGACGGGCGCAAATTTGAGCGCGTCCCCGGTCCTATGGTCGAAAAGCTGCAGGCACTCTACGCCAAGAGCGTCGAGCGCGACCTGGCGGAGCATCGCCGCCCGTGACCAGGCGCATCGCGATGTGGTCGGGGCCACGAAACCTGTCCACCGCGATGATGCGCAGTTTCGGCAATCGCGCCGACACCTTCGTATCCGACGAGCCGTTCTACGGCTGCTTCCTCCGCGATACCGGCGCCGACCATCCGCTGCGCGAGGAGGTTATCGCGGCCATGGACTGCGACTGGCGAAGCGTGATGTCGACCCTGAGCGGCGACCCGCCCGACGCCTCGCCGATCTGGTATCAGAAGCACATGTGGCATGAGATGACGGGCCCGATCGGGTTCGACGATTTCACCGGCTTCACCCACGCCTTCCTCATCCGAGAGCCGGAGCGGATGATCGCCTCCTATCTCAAGATGCGTCAGACGGCGCGGATCGAGAACCTCGGCCTTGAGTTGCAGGCGGAATTCTTCGAGCGCGAATGCGACCGGCTCGGCCATGCACCGCCGGTCGTCGACGCCAATGACGTGCTCGGCGATCCTGGCGCGGTTCTGGCCGGACTCTGCGCGGCGCTCGATATCGCGGGGGACTCGGCGATGCTTCACTGGCCGGCGGGGCGGCGCGAGACCGACGGCGCGTGGGCGCCGCACTGGTACACATCGGTCGAGGCAAGCACCGGTTTCGGTCCGCCGGAATCGGGTGACGTTGACCTGCCCGCCGACGCTCGGCGTCTGGCCGACCGCTGCCGCCCGCTTTACAATCAGCTAGCGTTGCATCGCATTACTGCGGCACCGGCCGGCTGACCCGGTCAGGCGATAACCCGCACGCCTTCCTGAGCCCACTCCTGGTCGACATCGATTTCCATCTCGGCCCATTCGGTCCGGGTCCAGCACTGAATTGTTTCGAGCCGCGTTCCAGTCGCCGCTTCGACGCGCATGCAATATCTGGCGTCGGCCGGCGCTTCTGGAGCGCCTCGCGGGGGGCTTTCGAGCGACTGCGATGCCGCGACCGGCGCAGCGCCCGCGACCATGATCAATGCGATTGCAACTTCTCTCCAGCCCATTGCGTGTCTCCTTGGACCCAATTGTCTAGCCCTTTTCGATCGCCGACGCGACCGCGATTTCGCGCTTGAAGTTGACCCAAGGTCAAGCTGTATAGCGGCCGCGATGGACCAGCCGCTCGATATCCGCGACGTTGTTCGAATGACCGGCCTGACCAGCCGCGCGCTTCGCTTTTACGAAGCTCGGGGTCTGGTGGCGCCGCTGCGCACATACAGCGGACGGCGGCTTTACGGACCGAATGAGCTCGAGCGGATCAACCAGATCGTCGCGCTCAAGCGGGCCGGGCTGACGTTGGCCCAGATCGCCGCCTTGACCCACGGGCGGCGGCTCGATCTGCCGGCGTTGATCGATGCGCAACTGGCCGCGCTGGAGGCCAAGCGCGAGGAATTGGGGGAAGCGCGAGCGCTGCTCCTGACCGTCAAGTCACGCCTCGACCGCGGCGAGCCCGTCGATGCAGCGACCTTCTGCTCGCTCATTTCAAACGAGGAACTGACGATGACCCAAGATCAATGGGACAAGGTCTCCGACCGCTTTTTCACGCCCGAACAAAAGGCCGAATTCGCCGAATCCATGGCCAAGGTGCCGCCCGGCTTCGATCAGTCGGATTATTCGGCCAGATGGGCCGATCTGGGCAAGCGCGTCGCGGCGGCGATCCCGCTCGGTCTCGACAGCCCCGAAGCGCAGGCGCTTTACGACGAGGGGCAGAAGCTGCTGGCCCCGTTTACCGCGGTCGCCACACCGATGATGAAGCAGGGTGTAACCAGGATGTACGAACATATGGACCAGTGGCAAAACGAGGTTCCCGGTGCCCCGTTCACCGCCGAGACGTTCAGGTTCATCCAGGAAATCGGCCAGCGCCGAACGACCTGAAAACGGCGGCGGGGTGGTTCGCGGAATGCGGATCGCCCCGTTGACCTCAATCGCCATTCCCCCTAATGGCCCGCTGTCCGCGACGGCTTCGATTCTTCGTTCCTCGCCGGGCAGAGCTGAACATTGCTCGACGCATAGCGGTTTTCCGGTGGCGCTACGTCTCCGGCGATCCGCGCTTTTGCGTTGGCAAAGTAACCGCCGGGTTTCCGGCACAGAAAGGGGAAGGCTTCATGCCGACGATTAACCAGCTGATCCGCAAGGGTCGCGAACCGCAGAAGGCCAAGTCCAAGGTCCCTGCGATGGAACAGAACCCGCAAAAGCGCGGGGTCTGCACACGTGTCTACACCACCACCCCGAAGAAGCCGAACTCGGCGTTGCGCAAGGTTGCCAAGGTCCGCCTGACCAACCAGCGCGAAGTCATCAGCTACATCCCGGGTGAAGGCCACAACCTCCAGGAGCATAGCGTCGTGCTGATCCGCGGCGGCCGTGTGCGCGACCTTCCCGGCGTGCGTTACCACGTGCTTCGCGGCG